>CALCCH010000215.1 GCA_937899855.1 uncultured Saprospirales bacterium
CACCTTTTCCTCCGTTGGGTTTATCTTGATGAGCCAACTGCCGATCTGGACAATCCGATCCGCGTTGAGAATGGCATCCATAAAGGCATCGTCAAATTCGCTGTCGGCCCCTTTGATGGTACCGTAACTCGGGAAATTCTGCTGTTCGGTGTAATTGATGATGACTTCCTCGGCTACACCGTCCAGTACCACCTCCACAGGATCACCATCAGGGTTATCGCTCATGTCTTCTCCATAATCCACAATGGATTGGTAATACTCCAAAGACTCAAAAGCCAGCACTCCATTTTGAATCGACAATTGGTCCGTCCTGATTTCGGACATGATTTGCTGGCGCAACAATTCTTGAGCATCGCGCTCTGCTTCCATTTCGGCAAGCATCAGTAAGGCACCCTCCTCGGTCAAGATTTCTTCCGATTTTAAGGGAGGCAGATCAGCCTCAAGCGAGGTGTTGGGTACGGGATTAATCGTTTCTTTTTGGCAACTCCATAGCAAGCAGCCAAAGGCGGACAGTAGTAACCATCCGAATGATAGTTTTTTCATCTTTAATTTTTGTTTTAGTGAGTAAATTTAATAAGGCGAGTTGATGTTGCGACCACGCCAGTTGGTAAATGCCCACTGCAAACCGGGGCTTTGATAATCAAAAATGGCACCGCGGGCCCTTACGAAGAGGTGGTAGCCATTGAGGTTGCGGCTACTCGAATAAAAGACCCAGCGGATGACCTGGTTTTTGTTGGTAATCGTTTGCTTGTCCCCCGCCGGGTGGGTACCGATGTGTTTGCTTCGTCTACAGGGCCGACGCCGACGCCAGGCTTCGGGCCCCTTGATTTGCATGGTAAAATACATGTTGTTCAAGTTGTTGACAGGAGTTGTAAACCGGGCTTCGGTGACCATGCGAAAATAAATGCCGTAGCGGCGGAAAATGATGCCCGAGAACATTAAAATATCAGGATTGACCAAGTACTTTTGGCTGTGCTGATTCAGCCCACCAATTCCCCCACAACCCCGATCCTCGGCCAAGTTGCCGACCTCCAGTTGGTACAGTACGTCATCGCCGATCCCGTGCGTCACCAGGCCATTGCCACTCTCGTTGAGCAGGCTTTCGTAAGCATCCGTCGTATTCGCATCGATGGTCCAGACCGTTTCCTGTAAATAGTCGATCTTGATCAACCAGTCGCCAATCTGGACAATGCGGTCCTCGTTGAGAATGGCGTCGATAAAGGGATCTTGAAATTCGCTGGCCGTACCGTGGATACTGCCGTAGCTGTCAAAATTGATGGTTTTGACGTACTCTTCGATGACCTCCTCAGCGATCCCATCCGCAATGATCTGCTGGGGATCCCCATCGGGGCTCTCCTCGGTCATGTCGTCCCCCAAGTCAACAATGGATTGGTAGTACGGGATGCTTTCGAATACCAACACCCCATTTTGGACCGACAAGCCACTGGTCGACACCTCGGAGCGTACCTGGGTTTCGTAGGCGGCGAGTTCTGCCTCAAATTGATCAGAAGCTTCCATGGACTCCCAAAATTCCTCTTCGGTCAGGGTCTCCCCATCCGAAGACAGTGCCAGACTCCCTTCCTCAGCCAAGGGTAAAAGTTCGGAGCTTTCTTTTTGACAGCTCACCACTAGGCAAGCCAAAGCTATGGATAGCGCGAGCCATCCGAATGACATTTTTTTCATCTTTTATTTTTGTTTTAGTGAGTAGATTTAATAAGGCGAGTTGATGTTGCGACCACGCCAATCCGAAAATCCATATACAAACCCGAGCGAAGGATGATTTAAAATCACCGCCCGAGCTCGGGCGAACAAATGAAAACCATTCAGTCCTCGGGAGCCGGAATAAAATTTCCAGCTGTAATCCGTATTTCCAAATCCCATCCGCTTATCCCCCGAGGCGGATCGCCCGATGTGACGGCTACGGCAGGGGCGCCGCTTGCGCCAAGCCTCAGGGCCCTTGATCTGAAGGGTCAGGTGGATGTTATTATTGGTCGGTGGGAAATAGTTGCGGTATCCCGCCCCGGCGTGTAAATCAAAATAAATCCCAAAGCGACGGTACGTGACAAAAGTATTCAGGGTCGTCTGGAGGGGAATAAAGACCTTGTTTTCTTGAGGGTACAAACCACTGCTGATACCTCCACAACCACGGTCCCTAGCTAATCCATCATTAGTCAGTTGGTAAAGAACATCATCCCCCGTAGAATGGGATTCCACTCCTTCTCCAGATTCTTGCAACAAGCCCTGATAAGCATCCGCATTGGTGGCGGGTACCGTCCAAACCTTTTCGTCGTTCCGATCGATTTTGATCAACCAACTACCGATTTGTACGATGCGATCTTCGTTGAGAATGGCATCCATAAATTCCTGATCGAATTCACTCGATTCCCCGTGAATGCTACCGTAACTTGGAAAGCCATTGGCCTCGACGTAGTCGATGACGACCCGTTCGGCTACCCCGTCAAGTTCGACCAAGATGGGGTCCCCCTCCAACGCTTCGCTCATGTCTTCTCCGTGGTCGACGATGGACTGGTAGTACTCCAAAGATTCGAAGACCAGTAAATTCCCATTGATGCTCAATTGATCGGTAGTGACCTCCGATAGAATCTGCTGGCGCAGCATTTCCAATTCTTGCTCACGCGCCTCCATCCCGGGCAGTTCCGCCAGGAACATCTCTTCCGTGTAAATTTCTTCTTTAGCAACCAGATTCAGGATTTCTTCCGTAACCGGGGGGGCTGGTGCGAGGGGTTCTTTTCGACAACTTACCATAAAGCACCCGATGGTAGCCGATAGCAATAGCCATCTTAGTGACATTTTTTTCATACTAAGTTTTTGCTTTTAATGGAGCCCTACCTTGGGTTTGGTACTGGCATGGGATCACCAGTGGCCACCGGGTGATGCCATTACCGAGGAGTTTTCGGGTCATTTTCTTCTCCTCCGAATTGCAATTCTTAGTAACTTACATAAATGATTCGCTGGGTTGAGGGAGAGCTTTGCTACTTCCTGATGGGTACAAAGCTAGGGGGGAGCACCAAAAAATTAGATTACATTTTTTTCGCCCTTTCCATCACCAGTTGCCCTAGCTCACAAGTGAACTACGGCTTGAGTCAGGAGCGTCCCCCACCTCGAATGGCTAAAGTTTAGCACCACAGTGCCGCTCCCCGCAATCATGAGATCAGGGACGGGTAAATATCGCATGGGCTTCGTCCCTAACCGTTGAGACCATCGGTAGCGAGCGATTTAACTGCTTTCCGTTTTCTGGGGTCTCCAGAACAAAGTCAATAGCGATTACAAATAAACCCCACTTTCCGCAGCGTACGCTCCGGCGACTTAGCAGTTGAGTTGGTGTAGATAAATTAACACCAAAAACCCGCTGGCGGGAAATCCACCAGCGGGCTACGGACAAGTATTTTAGGTTGGGCGATCCTATTTCACCAACAGCTTCTCGGTAAGCAATTCTTTACCAATGCGCAACTCGACCAGGTAAACGCCCGCGTTTAGCAACGCCACGTCGATGGTCTCCGTATAGCGGCCATTGCCGGGTTGCTCACCCAAGTCGGCCCCCAGCACCTGACGGCCACTGAGGTCCAGGATCCGCCAGCTTACCCGGGCGTCTTGGTTGCCAATGTCGTAAGTCATGGTCAGCAGGTCCTCCACGGGGTTGGGAGCGAGGAAGGTTGGAGTGAGGTCTTGCTGGCGAAGGCTGAGCGAGGGTCCGCCGCCACCGAGGTTACTGACGCCCCCCGGAGCAAAGACAAAACGTTCGCCGCCTTCCGCACGACCGGTACCCGCCGTCTCTTGGATCAGGTCGAGTACCACCTGCTCCCCTTCGGCAATATCGGGCAATTCGAAGCTAAAGGTAGCCGCGTAATTGGCCCCCATGGGTAAGAACAGGTTATTGATCCGGGCATTTCGATTGTTGAGCTGGAAGGTGTTGGCGTCGATTCGTTCCACGCCCATCAACTCCGCATTCAAGAAGGCTTCGAACAAATCGGGATCCGTTTGGATAAATACTTGACCACCGCGATCGAAAAACGGCCGGTCGATCTGCTCCTCAAAACCCAGATCGTGGAAGTGCAGGTCTACCATCACCGGCTCCAGGAAGTTCCCCCGGATAAATACACTGGCACCGGGCGAGTTACCAAGGGTCGCATTAAAGACGCTGCCGTTTTTCCAGGCGATGTTGTTGTTTCTACGGACGTTCGGCGAAATGCCAATCCCCGTTTGCTCATTAAACATCGGATCGGCGGGCGACAAAATCCGAGCGGCCAGACAGAAGTGGTGGATGTCGGTGGAGAAATCAGCTGGGTTGGGGGGATACCAGGGAATCTCCGCGATGTACGTACCACCGGGACCAATCGGGGGGATGGTAACGGTGTTGATCAGATCGCCGTGCAGTACCGAGCCGATGGTGTAGTTGTCCCAGTGTACGGGCCAGACCAAGCCGGTCGAGGCTTTGCTGAAATAAACGGCCAGAGTGGCGCAGGGGCTGGTGACCGTACCGATGTTGGTGACACGGACGTAGACCCCGTTGGGGGAGAACATCTTGTATTCGGGATTCTCGTGTCCAGTCAAACCGTCGAGGTCCTGGCGGATCCAGATGTCTTCGCTGATCCACATCGGGCCCGTATCGGGGTTGGGCTCTAGTCCGATGTCAAAGGGGCGGTCGCGGACGATCAGGTCAAAGTTGCCGCCCGTGGCGGGTAAGGTCGCTACGGCAGCGGCGACGCAAGCATCCGCATCTACCAGACCGTAGCCCGTCTCGTTGAACCAAGTCCCGTTGGGGCGGCCCGCCGTGGTGGCGTAGGCGTAGCCCCCCACCTTACGAGCGTTCTCTTCCAGCATGTCTTCTACCTCATCGTGGTCCAAGCAAGAGTTGATCGACAGGATCAATCCAGCAATACCGGCTACGGCGGGGCAAGCGGAAGAGGTCCCGTTAAAATCGGGGGTGTAGTCGCCCGGATCGTAGCCCGCCGTTCCCTGACGGTCGGTCGTCGAGATTTTTACCCCCGGTGCCATCACGTCGATCTGAGAGCCAAAGCTACTGCCCCAGAGCTCCAGGTCGCAAGAAGTGGGGCTTTTGCGTTCGGCACAGGGGCTCATCGCCGCTACCGCTACGATATCGGCATTGCTACTGGCGGGGTAGATTACCGAGCTGTTGGAGTTCCCCGCCGCGAAGACGACCACCGTACCGAGGCCTCCCCGACCGGAGTTCAAGGCCGCGGTGATGGCGTTGTCGATAAAGGCGCTGGACAGGGCATTGGAACCCCAGGAGTTGCTGATGACGTCGGCACCGTTCATCCAAGCCCAGTTGATCCCATCGGCCAGCTCCTGGCGGACGTTGGGGGTAAAGGTCAGGGTGTGGCTGATACTCATGAGCCGGACATTGGGTGCAATACCGGAGACGCCCCGGTTGTTGTCGCGGGCCGCCGCCACAATCCCACCGCAAGCCGTACCGTGGCCCCCGTAAACGCTGGAGGGCGAGCTGGCCGTGATGGTGTTGTAACTCTGGGGCCAGATGTTTTGCACGAGGTCGGGATGATTGAGTTCGATGCCATCGTCCAGCACGGCCACCACGATTTCGCGCGAGCCCTGGGTGGTTTCCCAAGCGTCACAGGCGCGCATGTCGGTACCAGTGGTCCAGCCATTTTGCCCGGTGTGCTCCAAGCCCCACTGGTCGCCGAAGAGGAGGTCATTGGCACTGAGGCCAAAATTGCCCACCATGAGGGAGGGTTCGGAAAATTCAAAGAGACCGGATTCGTAAAACAGGTTGGCCAGGTCCAGGGCGTTCTTGTCTCCGCGCTGGTCCACTTGGAGGGTGTACCACAGGGGCATGTACTTGTTTTGCCCCACGATCTGGGCCCCATTGCCTTTGCACTGTTCGCGCAGCAATTGGAGGTCCTCCTTTTGGCGGAGTTTGACGTAGAAATACTGGGACAAGCCCACCATGTCGTCGTCGCCCAGCTTGAAGAAGGGAGACGCCCAGTTTACCGTGGACTCGGACTTGAGCCCTTCGACACGGTTCAGGTAATCCTTAAAGCCCAGGGACTGACGCAACTGGAGAATGGCCCAATCGCGGCCCTCACTGACGCTGGTTCCCGCCACCGGACGCAGGGAAGAAATGGACTGGTCGCGGTCCAGTTGGATGACGTCAAACTTATCTCCCAGTGCAGTGTTGAGGTCAGCAGCCGAACGTTGGCTGCCCTGTAAGGTCACGTAGATGTATTGATCGCTCAATTCGAGGTCAACCTTTTGGTCGCCGTAGTAGTAGTAATAATTGCGTTGGGCCTGAGTTTGGAAAAATAGGCCAAGTAGCAACAGCAGTAGCGTTATTTTCCGTAGGGAAATACGGGTGGGGGGAGTAACTCGATGGAGTATTTGGTTCATAATAATGGTTATTTAGCTTTGTTATCCCGCTGGCAACCCCAGGCCAAGTCCAGGACATAGCAAGGGAGTACCAAACGGGGTTTGGTATGGGGATGATACGGAAGCAACACACGGGCACAGCACGGTCTACCAGCAGTCCGGACATACTGGTAACGGGCGGATGTACGCGCATCAGTTCACAAATGGTAATACGATGTTTCGAGGTAAACGCAACCGTTTAGGAGGCCATTACCTTTTTAATGCGTCTTACTGTTTGGATAAATCTGGGAAAGTACGTGAGAAAAAAATAAGGGTAAATCTAAGGAGTCTTTTAGAGAAGCATTGCTGGAACAAGTATAGTTCTTTTATCCAAAAAATGCAAATGTGTTTGGGCATTTATTTTATCCCCACGGGAAAAACGAAGGAATCAAAATAGCATCAAAAGGGGACCTTAAAAAGGTAGCTTACGCTGGTAAAAGTACCTACCTTGCCTTTTTTTTGGATCACCAATAAACTCAATTGCTCATGGACCTCACGATGCTACTCGGCAACCTCGCCGCCTTCCTGACCACCGCCAGTTTTTTGCCACAGGCCATCCAGACCATTCGGACCCGCGATACCCAAGGCATCTCTCTTTCGATGTACGTGATGCTGGTTTGTGGTTTGATTTTATGGACGGTCTACGGCTTGCTCAACGGCTTGCTGCCCATCATTCTGGCCAATGTGGTCACCTTCTTTTTTGCGGGTACTATTTTGATCTACAAGTTGCGCGCGACCTATGGAAAGTCCTCCCGGAGTCTCAAGCAATAATGCCGCGACCCCAGAGATTATTGCACCACCAATTTCTCCGTCCGCCATTCCGCTCCCACCCGCAGGGTGAACAGGTAGATACCCGCCGACAAGCGGGCCACATCGATGTTCTCCACATAGTGGCCATGGGCCGCTCCTTGGCCCAGCTCGGCCCCCAGTACCTGGCGCCCACTCAAATCGACGATCCGCCAGCTGACCGAGCCCGCTTCCGAGCTCAATGCGTAATTTAAGGTCAACTCGTCAGCTACCGGGTTGGGAGTAAGGAAGGAAGTGACCACCTGGCGCTCCCGCAGACTCCACTCGGGTCCACCACCGCCAATATTGGCTGCGCCATCGGTGGCGATGACGAAGCGCTCGCCCCCTACCATCTGGCCGGTCGCCGTCTCCTTTTGAATAAAGTCAAATATCACCCGATCACCCGCGACGTATTCGGGCAATTCAAAACGAAAAGTAGCGCTATAATTGGCCCCCACTGGGAGAAAAAGCTTTTTGACCAGCGCCTCCCGATTGTGAATGCGGAGGGTGTTGTTTCCGTCCAGCTCAATGCCCACCAAACCGGCGTTCATCAAGGCTGCGTAAAGCTCGGTATTGGTCTCAATGAGTACCTGCCCCCCCCGATCAAAGAAGGGCTCCGCGATGTTTTCCCCAAAGCCCAGGTCGTGGAAGTACAGATCGACCCAGGTGGGCTCCAGCCGCGCCGACCGAATAAATACGCTGGCCCGCGATTCTGGCGAGTTCCGCAGGTCACCGTGGAGGATGCTGACGTTTTTCCAGGCGATGGTGTTGTTGATCCGAACGTCGGGCGAGATGTTGATGCCCAGCTGTTCGTTGTACATCGGATCGGCGGGCGATACGATTCGAGCCGCCAAACCAAAGTGGTGAATGTCGGTCGAAAAAAAGATGGGGTTGGGAGGGTACCAGGGCAGCTCGGCGATGTAAGTACCACCGGGGCTAATCGGGGGAATGGTCACGGTATTGATCCATTCACCGTAGGGGACCGATGCGATATCGAAGTTGTCCCAGTGCGTGGGCCAGACCAAACCGGTGGCGGCTTTGCTGCAGTAAACGGCTAGGGTGGCGCAGGGGCTGGTGGTTGTACCGGCATTGGTGATGCGGACGTAAACGCCGTTGGGGTCGTAAAGCTTGTATTTGGGGTTTTGGTGCTCCGTCAAACCATCGAGGTGCTCCCGGACCCAGATGTCATCGCTGATCCACATCGGTCCGGAATCGGGATTGGGTTCCAGTCCCGTATCGTGGGAACGGTCGCGGAGGAGGAGGTCACCATTGCTGGCCACCGGCAGGGTGGTCAGTGCGTCGGCGATACAAGCCTCGGCGTCCCCCAGGCCGTAGCCCACTTCGTCGTACCAAGTCCCGTTGGGTCGCCCGGCCACGGTGGCGTAGGGATAGCCCCCCACCTTGCGAGCGTTTTGCTCCAGTAGGTCCTCTACCGCATCGTGATCCAGACAGTAATTGATCGAGAGGATCAGGCCGGCGATACCCGCCACGGCGGGGCAGGCGGCGGAGGTGCCTCTAAAGGCCGGATTGTAATCGCTGGTAGAAACGCCCGCGGTACCCCGATTATCGGTAGTCATAATTTTCACGCCCGGTGCCATCACGTCCACTGGGGCGCCAAAGCTACTGCCCCAGTTCTCCAAATCGCAGGAGTAGGCACTTTTGCGCGCGCCACAGGGGCTCATCGCCGCCACCGTCACGATGTCGGGGTTGCTACTCGCCGGATAAATGACCGACCGATTGGTATTCCCCGCCGCAAAAACGACCACCGCCCCCAAGCCACCCCGACCGAAGTTGAGGGCAGTGGTAATGGCGTCGTCGATATAGGTACTGGCCAGGGCATCATCGCCCCAGGAGTTGCTGATGACGTCGGCACCGTTCATCCAGGCCCAGTTGATCCCGTCGGCCAGCTCCTGGCTGGTGTTCGGAGTAAAGGTCAGGGTATGGCTGATGTCCAGCAAACGCACGTTGGGCGCGATACCGGAGACGCCCCGACTATTGTTCTGAGCGGCGGCGATAATCCCCGCACAATTGGTACCGTGATGACCGTAGACAACGGAGGGTGAGCTGGCGGTGATGGTATTGTAGCTCTGCGGGAGGAGGTTTTGCGTGAGGTCGGGATGATCGGGATCGATGCCGCTGTCGAGTACCGCTACTACGATTTCGCGCGAGCCCTGGGAAAGCGCCCAAGCGCCACAAGCGCGCATATCATTACCGACGGGCCACCCATTTTGCCCCGTATGTTCCATCCCCCACTGATCGGGAAAAAGGGGATCGTTGGCACCGAGGCCAAAGTTGCCCACCATGAGGGAGGGTTCGGAAAATGCGAACAGCCCGGATTCGTAGAACCGATTGGCCAGATCGAGGGCGGTCTGATCCCCTCGGCGGTCCACTTGCAGGGTGTACCACCGGGGCATGTATTTGTTTTGACCCACAATTTGGGCGCCGCTGCCCTTACACTGTTTGCGCAGCAGTTGGAGGTCGCCTTCATCACGCAGTTTGACGTAAAAGTACTGAGACAAACCCACCATATCATTTTCGCCTTGCCGGAAGAAAGGAGAAGCCCAGTCTACCACGGTCGTGGCTTTGAGCGCTTCGATCTGGCGGAGGTAAGCTTGGGTATCCAGGGATTTACGCAGGCGAATAATGGCCCAGTCGGGACCTCCACCGGCTTGGCTACCCGCTGCCGATCGAAGGGCCGCGACGGATTGATTTTGATCCAGCTGGAGTACCTCAAAGTCGTCTCCCAGTGCGGTTTTGAGATCGACGGCCGAACGCTGACGGTCGGCCTGGGTAAGGTAGATGTACTGGTCGCTCAATTCCAGGTCGATCCTTTGTTCGCCGTAGTAATAGTAATGATCACCTTGGGCGGAAGATTGGAAAAACCAACCAAGTAGCAATAACAGTATTGCACTATCCCGGAAAAAGACACGGGAAAAAGAATATCCTTGACTTATTTGTTTCATCGCTATGAATATTGTGCTTGACGATTAATTGACCAGCAATTTTTCCGTTCGCCACTCCGCTCCCACCCGCAGGCTCAGCAGGTAGATGCCCGCTGGCGAGTGGACGCACAAAGGAGTGGGTGGATGGGTGATCGGGTGCATAACTATGGGGATGGAATGATGCAGCGAAACCAATTCCAGTACTGGTGCGCCGGAAAGTCAACGCTGATGGCGATCGGCTCTTTTTTGACCGGGTGGACAAAGGACATTTGGTGGCAGTGAAGGTAAATACCGCCGTCGGGATGGGTTTCGCGGTGGCCGTATTTCCAGTCCGCCACGATGGGACAACCCATTTCGGACAGTTGTACGCGAATCTGGTGGGGCCGGCCCGTGAGGGGCTTGACCCGAAGGAGGTAGTGGCCGTCCATTTCTCCGGCCAACTCGTACTGGAGGGTGGCCTTTTTGGCCTTGGCCGTTCGCCGACCGGTTTGGGCGTAGGCCTTCACCGAATTCTTCTGGGGGTCTTTGAGCAGGTAGTGGACCAATTCGCCATTGATGGGTTGGGGGCGCTCGGCGGTCACGGCGTAGTAAGTCTTTTGGATTGCACGCTCCTGCATGAGCTTGTTCATCCGGGTGAGGGCCTTGCTGGTTCGGGTAAAGATCACCACGCCACTCACCGGCCGGTCGAGTCGGTGGAGCACCCCCAGGAATACCTCCCCCGGCTTTTTGTAGCGAATCTTCAAATAGGCCTTGACGTACTCGCTCAAGGGCGTGTCGCCGGTGGCGTCGCCGTGAACCAGCCAGCCCACCGGTTTGTTTACCGCAATGAGGTGGTTGTCTTCGTAAATTACCTGGAGGCCACTGATGTCGAGCATGGTTTTTAATTTGCCCAAAAATACATTTTCTTTATGACTCTCCGTTTAGGTTTTTCGCCCTGCCCCAACGATACCTTCCTCTTCTACGCCCTGATCCACCAGCAAATCGATACCGAAGGGCTGCGCTTCGAGGTCCGCTTGGATGACGTCGAGGCCCTCAACCAAGCGGCCTTTCGGCGGGAGTTGGACGTCACCAAACTGAGCTATCACGCCTACACCAAGGTTCTCCCCCACTACGTTCTCCTCGACTCGGGCAGTGCCCTGGGCAACAATTGCGGCCCCCTACTCATCGCCAAGGGCTCCCGTAGCGTCGACGAACTCCGCACCGGCCCCATCGCCATCCCCGGCAGAAACACCACCGCCAACTTTCTCCTCAGCCTGGCCTATCCCCAAGCCCAAAACCGGCGGGAATACCTTTTTTCTGACATCGAAGGGGCCGTACTCCGCGGGGAGGTGGTCGCTGGGCTCATCATCCACGAAAACCGTTTTACCTATCGGGAAAAAGGCTTGCACAAGATCGTCGACCTGGGCGAATTTTGGGAATCCACCACCCAACTGCCCATCCCCCTGGGAGGAATCGGGATCCGCCGCAGCCTTCCACTCGACGTCCAACAAAAGGTCAATCGGGTGCTCCAACGCTCGGTCCGCTACGCTTTTGACCACCCCGAGGCCACCAAGCCCTACGTCCGAGCCCACGCCCAGGAAATGTCCGAAGAGGTGATGTTCCAGCACATCGATCTGTACGTCAATCAGTACACCGAGCAGCTCGGTCAAAAGGGCCGACGGGCAGTGCGCGAACTTTTTGCCATGGCCCAGCGTCAGGGGGTCCTCGCGCCCTTCCGTGAAAGCCTGTTTTTACCCGAGGTTTAGCCGGGATTATTCCGCTGGATTTGTCTTGAATTTCCTTCCAGACTACTATATTTGCCCAGCTAAAATTTAATCCTAACCCGAGAGCCACCTCCGGGCCGACTCTCGTACTAAAACCTCTGTAACTATGATCATTGGTGTACCTACCGAAATTAAAACGAGTGAGAATCGCGTAGCGCTCACGCCGGCTGGCGCCCTGGAACTCACCAAGCGCGGCCACCAGGTATTCATCCAGTCGGGTGCGGGCGAGGGCAGTGGCTTTTCGGACGAAACCTACCTCGAAGCGGGTGCCAAAACCCTGAAGACCATTGAAGATGTGTACAAAAAAGCGGAGATGATTATGAAGGTCAAAGAACCCATCCGCAAGGAATACAGTCTGATCCGCAAGGACCAATTGGTGTTTACCTATTTCCACTTCGCCAGCTACAAACCCTTGACCCGGGCCATGATCAAAAGCGAGTCGGTCTGCTTGGCTTACGAGACGGTCGAGCTGCCCAGTGGGGCGCTGCCCCTGCTGATTCCGATGTCGGAGGTAGCCGGTCGGATGGCGGTACAGGAAGGTGCCAAGTATTTGGAAAAGCACGTCAAGGGGCGGGGCGTACTGCTCGGTGGGGTACCCGGGGTATCGCCCGGTAAGGTCCTGATCCTCGGTGGTGGCATCGTGGGGACCCAAGCGGCGAAGCTGGCGGCGGGACTCGGCGCCCAAGTGACCATTCTCGACATCAACCTCCAACGCCTGCGCCACCTGGCCGACATCATGCCCGCCAACGTCACCACCATGTATTCCAACGAGTACACCATCCGCCAACTCATCCGCGACCACGATCTGATCGTCGGAGCCGTACTCATTCCCGGAGCCAAAGCCCCCAACCTGGTGACCCGCGAAATGCTCAAAGACATGCGCCCCGGTACCGTACTGGTCGACGTAGCCGTAGATCAGGGAGGCTGTATCGAAACCTGTAAGCCCACCACCCACAAAAAGCCGACTTTCGTCATCGACGACGTCGTCCACTACTGCGTGGCCAATATGCCCGGTGCGGTGCCCTACACCTCCACCATTGCCCTCACCAATGCCACCCTCCCCTACGCCATCGAACTGGCCAACAAGGGCTGGAAGAAAGCCTGCCAGGACCGCGAAGACCTACGCCTGGGTCTCAACATCATCAACGGCAAGGTGGTCTACAAAGGAGTGGCCGACGCATTTGATCTGCCACTGGAAGATGTACGGGAATTTTTGTAATTTGAATGGTCGAGAAGCATTTTGAACCAATAAAACCTAAAATTCATGATTGAGGAAAAAGTGTCGAATTCGCAGGAATTGATGGCGCTGGAAGGCCGCTACGGTGCTCACAACTACCACCCCCTACCCGTGGTGCTGTCGCGGGGAGAAGGCGTCCAAGTGTGGGATGTCGAAGGTAAAAAATACTACGATTTCCTGTCCGCCTACTCGGCGGTTAATCAGGGGCATTGTCACCCCAAAATCGTGCAAGCCCTTAAGGATCAGGCTGATAGCCTGACCCTGACCTCCCGGGCTTTTTACAACGACGTACTCGGTCGCTACGAAAAATTCATTACCGAATACTTTGGCTACGATAAGGTACTGCCCATGAACACGGGCGTAGAAGGGGGCGAAACGGCGGTCAAGCTGTGTCGCAAGTGGGCCTACGAGGTAAAAAAAGTGCCGGCCAACCAGGCCAAGATCATCTTTGTGGGGGGCAACTTTTGGGGCCGTACCCTAGCGGCGATCAGCAGCTCCACCGACCCGTCGAGTACAACTGGCTTTGGCCCCTACATGCCGGGCTACGTCATCATCCCCTACAACGACCTGGACGCCCTGGCCAAAGCGCTGGAAGATCCCAACGTGGCGGGCTTTATGGTAGAGCCCATCCAGGGGGAAGCCGGAGTAGTCGTCCCCGACGACAACTACCTGGCCGATGCCTACCAAATGTGCCGGGACCGCAATGTCCTCTTCATCGCCGATGAGGTGCAGACCGGTATTGCCCGTACGGGCAAGTTGATCTGCTGTGACCACCACGGCTTCAAGCCCGATATTCTGGTGTTGGGTAAGGCCCTTTCGGGAGGCGTTTTCCCGGTATCCGCGGTACTGGCCAACGACGAAGTGATGATGGTCATCAAGCCGGGCGAGCACGGTTCTACCTTCGGTGGTAATCCGCTGGGTTGTGCGGTGGCCATGGCGGCACTGGAGGTGGTACGCGACGAACAACTGGCCGAAAATGCCGGGCGACTGGGCGTACTGTTCCGGGCGCGGATGCAAGCCTTGATCGACCAATCCGATTTGGTGAGTCTGGTCCGGGGCAAGGGGTTGCTCAATGCCATCGTCATCAACGATAGCGAGGATAGCGACACGGCCTGGCGCATCTGTATGGCCCTGCGCGACAATGGCCTGCTGGCCAAGCCTACCCACGGGAACATCATTCGCTTTGCGCCACCCCTGGTTATGACCGAAACCCAGCTCGGGGAGTGCTGCGACATCATCGAGCGGACGATACTCGAATTCGAAGCCTAGGTCCAGCGCCACTGCGGACAACAAGTGAAAAATAAAAAGCGGCCTCCGACGGGGGCCGCTTCTGGTTCTGTGTTTATTTATCCTAGATTATTTTCGTGTAGCGTCGGGACTCCCGGGTCAATTTTTTCCATTCACTGATGTCTTCCACCTTGAGGCCAATCAGCCCGATGGTACTGCCCGCCAGGGGCCACAGGTCGATTTTGAGCGTACGGTGATCGCCGTAGCGGGTGGTCAGTTCCCACTCCAGGCTGTTGTGTTGGTGTCGTTGCAGGCGTTGAACGTGTTCGTGCCAGCGCTCGATGGCCCGGGCGTCGGTGAGGCCCAGGCTGAGGCCGGGAAAAAGGTCTTCCAGTGCGTAGGCATCGCAGTGGAGCAACTGTAGGAAGGCGTGGTTGTAATAGGCCAAACGGGCCAGATTCGGGTGATACAGGGCGTAAGCCGTCGGTGCGTGGTCAGCAAAGTGGGCGAAGGAAGGGCTTTGGTCGGTAGGTTTAGTAGGTTTGGTAGGTGATTTGGTTAGAGTGTGCGGAATCATGATTAAAGCATTTATGGAGGAAATTTTGGAATTTCAGCGGGGCCACGGGCGGGCCGTATTCTTGGGGTCGTGGAAAATTTTTATCGGTCCGGCGTACTGGAGATACCGGAAATTTCGTTTACCCGTTTGTTGCAATAGTCGATGGAAGAATCAAGAGGTTATACATTAACCTTTCCCCAGATGTCTCTATATAAAATAGTACGGAATCGAAAAAAAAAGGTTACAAAAAGCAGCGGCAAAATAGTACTATGGTGACGTATTGAAATAGAATTCGTCTCATTGGTGTGTTAATTTTTTTATAATTTCGTCGCAATAACACAATCGTGGAATCAGTTTGATGGCTTGTGAAAGGAAAGGCAGTCAAACTTTTTCGAAAACACCAATTTCAATTGATCTATGCAATTCAGAAAGATTCTCCTGTGGCTCCTCCTCCTGACGGCTTCCTCCGGCCTTTTTGCCCAACAAACGGCGGTGTATACCGAAGCGCAAGCCGCCTACAAAACCGGCCTGGAATATTACGAGCAAAACCTCTTTGGGCTGGCCCAAAAGGAATTTAAACAAGCCCTCGAACTCCTCCAACCCGTCAACGAGCCCGAATCGGAATTGCTGCGTACCAATGCCAAGCTGCACTACGCCAAATGTGCCGTCCGGCTCGACAAGCCCGAGGGAGAAAAACTCATCCTCGATTTTGCCCGCGAACACGATCCCGAACCCATCGCCACCTCCGCCGTGTTGGAGATGGCCAATTACTACTTCAACGATCAAAAGTGGGACAAGGCCATTCCCCTCTTCAAGCAAATCGACGGCACCGCCATGAACAAGGAGCAGCGCATGGAGCTCAAATTCAAACTGGGCTACTCCTACTTCGTCCGGAAGCGCTTCCGGGAGGCGCGGCCACACTTTCAGGCCGTCAAGGGCATTCCCAGCGATTACGCCATTCCCGCCACCTACTACTACGGGATGACCGCCTTTTACGAGGGCCGCTACTCCGAGGCCATTACGGCCTTTAAGCGGGTGGAAAGCACCAAAAAATACCGACCCCACGTTCCCTACTACATCACCCAGATCTATTTTGCCCAGGGCAAGTACGACGAGGTGATCGACTACGGCATTACCAAAACCAAGGACCGTACCCTAAAGAAGCGGGCCGAGATCAACCAACTGGTCGGACAGGCCTTTTTTGAAAAGGGCGATTTTACGGCCGCCCTCCCCTACCTCGAATTTGCCGCCGAGAATTCGAATAAGATGCGCAAGGAGGACTTCTACTTGCTCGGCTACGTCCAGCACCAGGCTGGCAAATACGATCGGGCCGCCAAAAATCTGGAACAGCTCAACGGCATCAACTCCAAAATGGGACAAAACGCCATGTACATGCTGGGGGATGCGCAGGTACAGTTGGGGAAAAAGAGCGCGGCGCGCAATGCCTTCCGAGCGGCCAGCAAGATGAACTTTGACCCCAAAACCCAGGAGGATGCCCTGTACAATTACGCCAAGCTCTCCTACGAACTCAATTACGGTCGGGAAGCCATCGATGCCCTCCGTCAGATTCCCACCACCTCCTCCTACTACCTGGAGAGCCAAACCATGATGAGCAATATTTTCCTCAATACCCGCGACTACGAAAAGGCGCTGGGCATTTTGGAAGGCACCAAAGACAAGACGCCCAAGCTCAAGGAGACCTACCAAAAGGTGGCCTACCTCCGGGCCCTGCAATTGATCAAGCAGGAGGACTACGTCGCGGCCAAGAACCGCCTCAATAAATCCCTCACCTACCCCATCGACAACCGCACCAAGGCCCTGGCGATTTACTGGCGGGGAGAGATCGCCCACCTGACCAAAAACTACGGCGAAAGCATCGGCGAATTCAACAAATTCCTCAACCTCGCCAAAACGGTCAGCAACCTGCCCGACGAGGCGAGCACCCACACCGCCAACTACACACAAGGCTACAACTACCTCAAGCAAAAAGATTACAACGCCGCCCTGGGCTACTTCCAAAGCTCGATCGGAGGCATCAAACAAAACCTGGCCTATATCGACAACAACTACGTCACCCGGCAGGTCCTCGGTGATGCGACCCTCCGGGCGGGCGACTGCCTATTCAAGCGCAACAAGTACGACAGCGCCATCAAATACTACAACGAAGCGGTCAACAACCGCTACGCCGGCTTTATCTACGCCCTTTACCAAAAGGCCATCATCGAGGGCCTCCGGGGCAAGACCACCAACAAAATCCTGGCCCTCGACAACATCGTGGAGGATTACCCCAGCTCAGAATACGCCGACAATGCCCTGCTCCAATTGGGCATCACCTACCTCGAAATCGGCAAAAACGAGCAAGCCACCCAGCCCCTGCGTAAGCTGACCTCGGAATATCCCAATTCGCCCCTGATGAATCAGGCCCTGATCAAACTCGGTTTGATTACCTACAACCAGGGCAACTTGCCCACCGCCATCAATTACTACAAGCAGGTCTTTTCGCACAATCCCAACGCCATCGAAGCCCAAGCGGCGCTGACGGCCCTGGAAGAAATCTACGTCGATGACCTCAGCAAACCCGACGAATACTTTGCCTTTTTGGAGACCGTCCCCGGCTACAGCGTGGAGGAGGACGAAAAGGAGGCGATCAATTTTAAAACCGCCGAGTCACAGTACGAAAATGGCAATTACGAAAAGGCGATTACGGCCTACACCAATTACCTGCGCAAATACCCCCGCGGTCGCAACCTGCTGACGGCGTACTACCACCGGGGGGAATCCCACGGCGTGCTCAAGCAGTATACGGAGGCCCTGGCCGACTACGAATTTGTGATCCAGAAGGGCCCCAGCCGCTACTACGGCAAGGCCCTCCAAAAAGCCGCCATCATCGCTTACAATTTCAGTCAGGACTTTACCAAGGCCTTCGACCTGTATACCCAGCTGGAAAAGGCGGCGCAGGATGACGATACCCGTTTTGAAGCCCAGCTGGGCGCCCTGCGCTCGGCGTACCGGTCCAACAACAGCGCGGCGGTGCTCCGACTGGCCGATGCGGTGGCCAACCACGCCAACAGTACGGACGAGCAGAAGGCGGCGGCGCGTTTTTACCAGGGTAAGGTGGCCTTCGATCAGCGCGATTACGATCGGGCCCGGACGGCATTCAACCAGGTGGTCCGTCTGAGCGACGATGAACAGACCGCCGAGGCGCGCTACCTCATTGCTTACATCTACTACCTGCAAAGGGATTTGGATACCGCCCAGCAGCTCTGTCTCAACGCCAATAACGAGAGTTCGAATTATCCCTACTGGGTGGCCAAAAGCGTCATTTTACTCGCCGACATCCTGGCGGAAAAGGGAGATTTGTTTAACGCCCAGGCGGCCCTCGAAGGACTGATTGAGTACTACGATGAGGACCAGGAGTTGGTCAATATCGCCCGGGCCAAACTGGCCAAGATCAAGGAGCAATCCGCAGCGGGCAGCCGCATTGCGCCCGATGCGCGCGAAGACGTCCTGGAGCTCGAAGAAGAAAGCGATCCCGAGCAGTAATTCCCTATTTGTTGAACGCAAAGCACGGCGACCTCACGGCTGATAAAGGCCTTTTCTTCAATTAGGGACTACCCCGCGTCTCCGCGCTGTAAAATCATAAACGATGACTAGCATCCAAAAAATCCTATTGATCGGTATCCTTTGCCTAGTAGCCCATTCGGCTTGGGCCCAACCCAACCTGCCTTCGGAAGAAGTGGAAGTAATCAAAGATTTCGAGGCTAATTTGGAAGAATCCGAAAAATTGGTGGTCGAACCCGGCCTGCCCCCCCTCGATACCGCGAATAAAAACCTGGTGTACGACATCCCCTCCCGGACGGTCAAACTGGAATACCTACCGCCCAAAATTCGCCCCTTGGCCATGCGGCGCCAGCGCACCGAAAAGACTTACAACGGCTTTGCCAAGCTCGGGGTGGGTATCCCCAATTCTATCCTCGGCGAGCTGGGTTATCACATCTCCGACCCAGAACGCTACTCCTTTACCGGACGGCTGCACCACCACTCGGCCAATAACGATCGCCGCCGCGAAAATCAGCGCTTCGCCAACAGCGGTGGAAGGCTCCAGGGCGAATACTACCTCGATAGCGGTTTGGCCGTCGGGGGTTACCTGGGCTTTCGATCCAATCAGGTACACTTTTACGGCTACGATGACGAAAGCGTTTCCTTTACCCGCGATGCCGTACGCCAAAACTGGAACCTCTTTGACGTGGGCGTCAAGGCCTACAATGGCGAGCGAACGTTGGGGGACATCAACTACAACGCCGCCTTCAACCTCTACCGCCTCACGGACAATTACGCCGCCGGTGAAACCGGAGTCGACCTACAACTGGGAGGTACCAAGTGGTTTGACGACAAACACCCCCTCAGTCTGACCATCATCACGGATTTTACAACCTATGACGATACCGTGAAGCAAAGGCTGAACAACTTCTTCTTCCAACCCAACTTTACCTTCCACGGCAATGGCTTTAAGATCAAAGCGGGGGTCAATATTGCTTCGCACAACGATGATTTCTTCTTCTTCCCCGATGCCGAAGTCGCCGTCAACATCGTGGGCAATCGGCTGGCTGCTTTCGCTGGCGCCGGTGGGGGCCTCCAAAAAAACAACCTGCGCAACCTATCGGAATACAATCCTTTTATCTCGACCTTCGCACGGCTAAATCTGCAAAACACCAATTACTTTCACTACTACGGCGGATTGCGGGGTAGCCTTGGCATCCTGGATTACCAAGTCGAGGCGGGCTATAAAGATGCGCGCAACCTCGCGCTCTTCCTCAACGATCCGCAGGACTCCCTCCGCTTTCAAACCCTCTACGATACCGTTCGAATTTTCACCTTCAAGGGAACGATCACGGCCGAACCCATCGAAGGCCTACGGGTCATTGCCTCGGTGGGTCAAAACATCTACAACCTGGAAAAGGAAGACAAACCCTGGCACCTACCCGCCCTGGTGGTCAACCTGGGCCTGCGCTACCGCACCTTTGAAGACCGCCTCACGCTCAAAGCCAATGCCTTTATCGAAAATGGCGTCCCCTACCTCACCCCGGAAGGCGTAGCCGATAATCTCAATGCCCTATTCGATCTGAGTGTGGGTGCGCATTTCCGCTTTAGCCAGAATTTTGGCGCCTTTCTGGACCTCAACATCCTGGCGTGCAACAACCGTCAGCGCTGGTTCCGCTACCCCGTGTACGGAATCAACATTTTGGCGGGGGTCACGGCGCGGTTTTAGGTTAGGGATTGCGCTACCGGTAGTACTCGTAGGCATAATCTACTACGCCAATCAGCTCGTCGTCGAGATAGCTGCGCAAGCGAATGGGGCGGCCCGCGACGTGGACGAGTACGCGCCGTTGGTTTTCACTTTCCTCAATCCGCTGCCACAGCTTCCCTCCCCGGTAGCGGTACTCCGTGCTGTCCAGACGATCTTCGAGGGGGTAGTGCTCGATCTCGCGGAGCAGGCGGCCCTGCCGATCGTACCGAAAGTACTTGACCATGCGTAGGCTTTCGCCCGCATTAAAATGCTGGGAATAGAGTAGGAAACGTCCGTCGTAGTGGTGGCGGATGATTTCGGTAAATAGCTGCTCTCCCTTCCGCGCGCCGTTCACGGCGTAGTGATCGATCTGCTCCCGCAGCAAGCGATTTTGGCCATCGTAATGAAAGCGCGTCCAGCGCCAAAGTAGATGATTGGCTGCCAACTCGCCACCCCGGGCAAATTCTTTCTTTTCCACCAGACGACCCGCGCGAAAGTAGTCGCAGGTTCGGTAGGTTTTGTCGTGGAAGCTGCGCTCGGAAATGTGGAGATCGGGGCGGTACTGAAAGGTGGTTTGGTACTCTACGCCTTCGATCCATTCGGTGCATTGTAGGGGGCGGTTTTGGGAGTCGTAGGTGTAGGAAAAAACGCTGTCGTCATCGCGGAAATCCGTATACTCGATCAGGTTGCCCCGCTCGTCGAAGCGGCTGATAGCGGCTTTATGCGGTTCGCCATCGAGCCGGCTACGTTGCCATTCGACGATTTGCCGAACCCGCTGGGGCAATTCGGGCGCCCGGTCAAAGGGCTGGGCAACACTCAGGGGGAGCAGGAACAGCTGGAGGAGTAGAATTTTAGTAATTTTCAGCATGATTAGGATTATACGGGGCAAAATAGGCATAAATGCCAATCCATGAAAACATTTGAGGAAAGCGGCTGGCAGTTCCAATTTGCGGATCACTGGGAGGTAATCCCCTACGATCGACACCGCTACTACCGCTACCTGAGTGGGCACGGCCTCAAGGGCATCGACTTTTTGGCCTGGAATCGGCGGGAGGATCGCTTGCTGCTCCTGGAGGTTAAAAACTTTGCCCCACAGGATTGGGAAGGCCCCAGCCCCAACATGACACGGGTACTGGCAAACCCCGAGGCCTACGCCGAGCGGATGATCGAGAAATTTAGGGACAGCTTGCGGCTATTTGAAATCATTCACCGCTACCGCGCGCGCCAGTGGGGCCCGCGCAACTACTGGCACTTCCGCGATCACTGGATTCCCCCGCGCTGGCGTACGCACCTGCCCCTCTCCATTTGGGAACGCGCCTACCGGCTGAGCCAGGGCTCCGGAGCCGCCATCTGTCTCTGCCTCTGGATACAGCTGGCCGATGAAGTGGCCCGGTCCGAAGCCCAGCACTTTAGGAAGACCCTGGAGCACACGCTGCAACAAGGCCTGGCGAAGGATGGTTTTACCTTCCTGCTGGCCAGCCCCCAGCACCCCCTCACCGACATTCAAATCCGATTGGCGCACTGAGGCCCCACCACATCGCCCGTGGATTTGATGATCCCCCACAAATATCCAAGCAATCATGAGAGGGAATTGGCCAAATGTCCTATCTTACGCCTCATGTCCAACATCAATTACAACGGTCAGATTTCCCCCGCCGAAGAGGCGGTGCTCGGCCCGGACAGCCGCGCTTTTCGCTACGGTGACGGATTGTTTGAAACCATGCGCGTATCCGAGGGAAAAATCCTCTTTCTGCACCGCCACTGGGAACGATTGGTACGGGGAATGGCGTTTTTGGGCATCCAGTCCCCCGAAGCTTGGAGCCCCAAGTTTTTCCAGCTGCAGTGCCTGCGCATCGCCCCCGACCGCGGCGAACACCGGCTCCGCACCAACCTCTGGCCGGAGGGCGCCGGCAAGCACCGCCCCCTCGATCACCGGGCCGCCTATCTGATCACTGCCGAGGCCCTCCACGAGCCCCCCTACCCCCTCAACGAAACCGGCCTGCTGCTGGGCAGCTACCACGAGGGCAAACTCGCCGCCAACCCCGTCGACCGCTTCAAAACCCTCAACCGGCTGCCCTACGTCCTGGCTGCCCACTGGCTCGACCAACAACCCTTTGGCGGTTGCCTGCTGTTTAACCTCTACCAACGCCCCGTCGAAGCGACCTCTTCCAACCTCTTCCTCATCCGCGACCGGCAATTACTCACCCCCACCCTGGAGGAGGGGCCACTCGATGGCGTACTGCGCTCGGTCGTTCTCGACATTGCCCACCAAGTCCAACTGGAGGCCATCGAAAAGCCCATCGAAGAAAGCGACTTGCTCCAAGCCGACGAGGTTTTTCTCACCAACAGTATCCAGGGGATAAAGTGGGTGGGTAGCTACAAAAATATTACCTTTGGCTGGACTCGCACCCAAAAGCTAAGCGAGTACCTCAACTTCTTTGTCCGATAAAAACCAAATGACGATATGCAAAAAATCCTAGTGGCCAACCGTGGTGAAATCGCTTTGCGCGTGATGAAAACGGCTCGAAAAATGGGCATCAAAACGGTAGCGATCTATTCGGAAGCCGATCGCCACGCCCCCCACGTAGCCTACGCCGACGAGGCGGTACTGATCGGGCCGCCCCCCTCCAACCAGTCCTACCTGCTGGGCGATAAGATCGTGGCTACTGCCCTCGAACTCGGTGTGGATGGCATTCACCCTGGCTACGGATTTTTGAGCGAAAATGCGGCCTTCGCCCGTGCGGTCACTGCGGCCGGCATCACCTTTATTGGCCCCAGCCCCGAGTCGATCGAGGTGATGGGCTCCAAGCTGGCGGCCAAGGATGCCGTCAAGCATTACGATATTCCCATGGTACCCGGTATCGACCAGGCCGTGGAGGATCCGCAGGTAGCCATTAAGATTGCCCGGGAAATCGGCTTTCCCATTCTCATCAAGGCCTCCGCCGGTGGGGGTGGAAAAGGCATGCGGATCGTCGAGCGGGAAGCGGAATTGGAGCAGCAAATGGAACGGGCCATCAGCGAAGCACTGTCATCCTTTGGAGACGGGTCCGTTTTTATCGAAAAATACGTCAACCAACCCCGCCACATCGAGATTCAGGTCCTGGCCGATCAGCGGGGCAATACGGTACACCTCTTCGAGCGGGAATGCAGCATCCAAAGACGCCACCAAAAGGTCGTAGAGGAAGCCCCTTCAGCCGTGCTGAGTCCCGAACTACGGGCCGCCATGGGAGCCGCCGCGGTCAAGGTCGCCCAGGCCTGTGATTACGTGGGGGCGGGCACCGTAGAGTTTCTAATCGACGCGGATCACAATTTCTACTTCTTGGAGATGAACACCCGCTTGCAAGTGGAACATCCCGTCACGGAGCTGATCAGTGGGGTGGATTTGGTCGAACAGCAAATCCGGGTCGCTCGGGGAGAGGCCCTGCCCTTTGCGCAGGAAGACCTGCGGATTCAGGGGCACGCCGTCGAGCTGCGGGTATACGCCGAAGATCCCATGGAGGGCTTTCTACCCAGCGTGGGGACCCTATCCGTCTACCAGGCCCCCCAGGGGGCCCAGGTACGCCTCGACGATGGCTATACCGAGGGAATGGACATTCCCATTTATTACGATCCCATGATCGCCAAATTGATCACCTACGGCGCCACCCGGGAGGAAGCCTGCCACTACATGCGCCAGGCCATTCGCGATTTCCAAATCGAGGGAGTGGCCACTACCCTGCCCTTTGGCGCATTTGTCTTCCAACACGAGGCCTTTCTCGGTGGCCAGTTTGATACGGGATTCGTCAAGCGGTATTTCAAACCCGACCTGATCCGGGAAGAACGCCGCGAGGAGGCGCAGGTAGCGGCCGAGTTGGCCCTGTGGCTGTACGAATCGGAAAAAGAACAGTTGAAAGTTCCCGAAAACAACAGCGAGCACTGGGACCAACGCTAGTGCGTACTCACTGCTCGATGCGAACCAACTTGAGTGACTCGGTCGGTAGGCCCATGGTTTGCAGCAAGCTTTTGGTACGCTGCAATTCCGTGGCGGCTTCCTCCCGATCGGGAAAGAATAGGTCAAAGTAGAGCAGGTAGTCGTCTGCTCCCCCTTCAAAACAAGCCCGCCACAGGATATTGGCCGTCAGCCCCCGTTCTGCCAAGTCCGCTACCCGCTTGCGCGCCGCCGCCAGCGGCGTCAACTGTTCGTACTTCACCAGAAACAAGGCCCCTTCGAAATTGCGCAAACGCTCGCAGTCGTAAATGATTTCTCCACCCGGCGCAGCCGTTTGTGCGGGTATGGCTTCTCCCACGGTTCGCATGATCCATACTTCATCCACCTCCCGAATGGGAACGGGCTCCTGCGCCACCTCCAAGTAGGGCTCTTGGTAACGCCCCTCCTCGATCAAGGCGGCGGAATCGACCAGTACGTCCAGCGTCTCCAGGGGCCCCTCGGATACTTCTTGGCGCAGGGTGGGACCGTAGACGCGCTCGTTGACGTAGGCCAGGGGGCGATCCTTGAGTTGGCGAATAAAAATGGTAAGGATCAAGCCGAGGGCAGCGGAACACAGGAGCATTTGCTTGTAAAAAGAACGGCGAAAACGCTGGAGGGAATCGTTGTTGCGCACCCGACCAAAGATTTGATCCAGCAAATTGCGACCCCGATCGGATAAGCGGCGGCCCCAACTGCGACCCCGCAGGTATTCTTGCTGGACCAGCCGCATCAAGCGCCGTTTGTTGCTGAACACTTCCCGGCGAGCGGGGCTGATGAGTAGCTGGACGGACTCATCGCGCTCCACGAGCAACAAGCCCACTCCATTGCGCACGCACTGGCGGCGCAATTCGTCGAAATAGGGATCCTCGGAATTGGGAAAGATCGAATCGGCGATGGCGATCCACTGCTCGTCGGCGTGGTAGCGTTTGAATTGTTCGATGGCGTAAATGTAGCGGTAGCGCGACCAATTGCGCACGGTAAAACGGTAGATCCAAAAGCCCACAAAACCCGCCGCCAGCAGCACGCTCAAGGTAGTACCGATGCCCACTTGACGGATCGTAAACTGATCCCAGATCAAACCGTAGGCGTAGGTGGCAGCGGCGGTGATAAAGCCCGCCGCCAGGCTGTCCCAGAATAGGACCCGGAGTTCGGGACGGAACTTGACTTCCTCGTACAAGTACTCCGAAGTAGCCTCAAAGGTGGCGATAAACAACTGATTTTCCTCCGTCACAAACTGCAGCTGCCCATCGGCGATGATCCCGCCCGCTCCCTGGAGGTCCAATTGGGAGGTCGTGGGGCCCACTCGTGGCCGGAACTTGTAGTGCGCTTTGAGAAAACGCAAGCCCGCCGATTTGATTTTATCTTCCGTCAGGGGCATGGGGCGCGGCGGTTTGGTGAAGGGCGGGTTTGGCCCGCTCCAATTGTTCCCACAGGCGGATGGTCTGCCTGGCCTCCGCCACGTCGTGGACGCGGAGAATGCTGGCCCCACCCTGCAGGGCCACCATGTGGAGGGCGGTGGTACCGTTGAGGGCTTCGGCGGCGCTGACATCGAGGGTTTTGTAGATCATCGACTTGCGGGATAGACCGGCGAGGACGGGCAAGCCAAGGATGCGGAAGGCAGAGAATTCGGCCAGCATTTGGTAATTGTGCGCGATGGTTTTGCCAAAACCAAAACCGGGGTCGATGACGATGTCGTACAGTCCCATTTCGCGCAATTGGCCTACTTTTTCGATCAGGAAATCGAGTACCTCGACGGTTACCGACTCGTACTGGGGCGCGCTTTGCATATCGCGGGGGCGGCCCTGCATGTGCATGAGGATGTAGGGGACCTTTAGTTCGGCGAGGGTGGGCCAGAGTTGGGGATCCATCTGCCCGGCGGAGATGTCGTTGATGAGCTGTACGCCTTCCCCAACGACGGCGCGGGCGACGCTGCCCCAGTAGGTATCGACCGAGAGGAGGGCTTGGGGAAAGGCCCGGCGAATGCTGCGGATGGCGGGTAAATTGCGCGCCAGCTCCACTTCGGGTTCGATGCTGGGGGCCCCGGGGCGCGAGGAGGCCCCACCGATGTCGATGATGGTCGCTCCTTCCGCCAGCAGTCGCTCACAGTGCTGGAGCACCGCTGGCTCACTGGCGTAAAACCCACCATCGTAGAACGAGTCCGGGGTCAAGTTGAGGATTCCCATGACGCGGGGTTGGCTCAGGTCGAGGAGGGTACCGGCGCAGTTGAGACTGGTGAGGGCATTGATCATGGATCAAAAATAGGGGATTGTGGGCAATATCGGGCAGGATTGGGGGAGGAATTGGGCGAATAAAAAAGCCGTATTTCCACTGGGGCAACACGACTTTATCTTCACAGAAAACTAACTATTTTTCTTTTGGTGTACCGTCGGCTTTTACGCGTCGGTTTTCGTTCAACAAGAAAACGAAACTTTCGGAAAAATCGCTGCTCGGCGGATTTTTTCTCAAAAAATGGCCGTAATTTTGTCAGTACCATCCTAAAACCAAGCTGCTGACCTATGTCCAAAGCCCCTCCACCGCCTCGTTCGGGAAGCACTATCGGCCGCCTGCTGATCTACGCGCTTTTCATCAGCGTCGGGATAATTTTGTTGTACAACTATTTCCGCCATTCGGAGGGAGGAGCCGCATTTGGCAACTATACCTCGGTACCCAAAGAACTACAGATCAACTACTTGCCCGCCGATTTCACCTTCGATTTGGACGAAGAGGCAGCCCTGGCCATTCTGACCAATCCCCACCGCTACCGCCGCGAATTTAACGAACTGGTCTACGATGTTAACCGCTCCATCCTCCTACACGTCGCCCAACGCATGGGCTTGCCCGATAGCGTGCGGATTCAGCTGATTCCCAAATACGAAGAGCACCACCCCTACCTGCGCCAGCTTTACTTCAACGACTTTGTCGCCATCAGTGATACCACCGCCAATCTGTACGAAACCTGGTACAACAACGCCAATAGTGGCGCCCTCGACGTCTTTCGGGAGGTGGCCTCCAAATACACTTGCTTTCTGGTCAACCACGTCTTGATGGGCTTGGTCGAATCCCAGGGAGGCAAGCTCTACGTCAAAGGCAGCAAGGTCGATTCGCCCTGTGGCATTGCCCTCACCGAAGCCCTCCGGCCGATGATGGAACGGCTCCAGGAACGGGCCGCCGTGGCGGACTTTAGTCGCTCCAAAGGGTTGCTGGAAGAAAAGGTGGAGCGGATGATCGCCGAATTGGCGACCATGGAGGTCCGGGATAAAAAAGCCATCAACAAACAGCTGCAAACCAAAATCTGGGGCTACGCCGTTTCTTCCACCGATATTGAAGTATCCGCCATCAGCGTACTCAAGGTGGGCTTCAAACTCAACGATTATTTCGACATTGACCTCGACCGGAAGCGAAAAACCCTGAGGGTCACCCTACCGGAGCCCGTTATTTTGTCGCACGAGGTGTATCCCAAGATCGACAAGCTGGACATCGGCTGGATGCGGGAGGTAAAGGAAATGGACCTCAATGCCAATTTTAACCACCTCCGGGCCGAATTTCGACGCGAAGCCCTGGAAAGCGACCTACTGGCGCAATCCAAAACC
>CALCCH010000216.1 GCA_937899855.1 uncultured Saprospirales bacterium
AGCTGATTTAAGTGGAGTCGATTTAAGTGTTTTTTTTTTATGTGTTTCTTATTTTTTTGTTGAGGTTTTTTGTGGAGCTGTTTTATGTGTAGTCGATTTTAGTGGAGCTGATTTAATTGGAGTTGATTTAAGTGGAGCCTATTTAAGGGAAGCCGATTTGAGGTGTGGTTATTTAAGTGGAGCTTATTTGAGGGGAGCGAATTTAAGTGGAGCGAATTTAAGTGGAGCTCACTTAAGGGAAGCCCATTTAAGCGAGGCAATAGGGCTATCCCTCGATCAGCTCAAACACGTTCGCAGCCTCAAAGGAGAGATCGGCTTGCCCGAAGACTTGAAGGCCCAACTGTATGATTTTAACAAAAAACTATTCGAATAGCCCGCTTGCTTTGCCATTGGTTTTTTACTGCGGCCTACCTTTACCCTTCCTCGCCCATCCTACCGTCCACGATCTATCAGCCGGTGAACCCCATACTGAGGGGCAAGCTGCTTCCTTCGAGGAAATCGCATTGAAGGCAGGTCAAATGGAAATAAAAAGTGGGAGGGATTAAAAAAGTATTCGGAACATAAAAAATACGTGTTTCCCTTGACATTCATAGGCTTCTTACCTATCTTCATCCCGTTAAATTTAAATGCCAGTTTGAAAACGAACTCCACCACTTAATTCACCACAATTAGGGTAGGTCTGTACACCAGAAAAAGGCAGCGTCGAGCAGAAACAAGACCTGCTTGAGCTGTATCCAAAACTAGTAGTCAGACACCTCCTAGCTCACAACCGTGTCCTGTTTAAGTTTTTGATTAGGTTGGGTCTTACCAATACCCATCGGCGAATCTGTTCCATCTTTGGAAATAGGCCACCCATCCGATAAGCGGTTCCCTCGCTTCGGACGGTGTCCGCCCAAAAGGGTGCGCTCACTCACACCTACCTTTCCCGTAGTAGCCAAGGCTATTCCGTTCGAAAGGAGGCTCGGCGCTCACCAAAATCTGGACCACCTTCCGCCAAAAGTATTTACAAGACACCACTTAATATCCGTGTACCACTTTTATTAAAGGATTAGTTAGTAATTCCTGCGCCACGGCGCAGTTGTTTGCCTAGGATCCATCGCCGATCCATTGGCCCTGGAAAGCTATGTCCATAGCAGAACTACAAAAGACGACACCCTTTTGCAGCCGGTCATTGCTATTCCCAGAAGTCAAGAAAAAACAGTTTTTCTTAATCCATAAAATTCATGAAGTAATGATTCAAAAATCCATTTGTTGTTTAATCCTCTGGTGTTTGGCGCTTGCAAATCCAGCGATCAGCGCCGCACAAAATCCCAGTTGTCAAGGGGTCACGGGAAAGGAAGCGGTTACCATTGAGCGAGATTGTTATCGCTATGACTTTCCTTTCTTTTTAAAGTACAGCGGAACCGACGTTCCCGCTCCCACCGAATTTCAAACCTGTACCCTGATTATTGAGGGCCACCTGAGCGGGCCCAACGTAATCATCAACGAAGCCCTGAGTCAAGCCCAGGTACACGGTAACCTCGCGGGCGGGAACCTGACTTTCAATGGCAACAACTTTACCTACGAATACGACGCGGCGGCCAATAACCAAATTACCGTACCACTCGGAAACGGCAACAACCTCCTGACCATTACCGCCGAAGGCCGGCCGGGCGATGATATTGAAATGACCATTACCAACGTGTCGTTTATCATCGACTGTGCTGGGGCTTCCTGTAATCTTCAAAGCAATAATGGCCTCAATGAATTACTGGATTTCAACTCGCCCCCATTCCAATCCCCGCGCCCTGTACCAATGGCGATTGGGAGATCAGCCTGGGCACCGAAATTATTGATGGCGACCTCGTTCGCATCCCCGTCGTGGTCAACAGCAGTAGTACACTCGTTTTGAGTGAAATAGACTTTGCCTTTTCGGTCTCCGATATTTACAACATTATCAGCCTCGACCAGCCCGGGACCCAAGGCTCCGTGGTGGGCAATGCCAGCCTCGACCTTGATAATACCCCCTTTTACTACCACGACGAAGCCAGCTCCCCGTCCAGTCCGATCGTACTCCCCAACGGCACGGTACTTTTCGAAATCTGGCTGTACGCCTACGCCGGAACAACGGTGAATGTCAATTTTGATTTTGTTCGACTATTGGACTTTAATACCGGTGAATGTTGTTCGCCGATCATCAACAGCGATCCGGTGGTGATTCTCGGAAATCCGCCTTGTACCAATAACGATGTGGTCTTTAGTATCAGTGATCCCGTAGCGATCAATGACTGTCAAATGCGGTATCGCATTTTCCTCGAAGAGACCCAATCCCTCTTTAACTTTACTACGATGTTGGTAGAAGTCGAGGTTGACCTGCCGGCCGGTGCTGCCATCAATACGGTCAATTCCTTGTACTGTCCAGGCAGCTGTGTTCTGTACCCTAACTTAAACAATTGCATTGCCCAAAGTGGGAGTAGCATCAGCTACGGTTTTTGTCAACCGAATACGATGATCCCCGGGGGCGTTGCGCTGTTTGAAGTCATCGTAGATTTGGAAATTGGGACTTGTGTAGAAAATATTACCTTCCTCACCGCTGAGGTCAGTCTGCAGAACGATGGCAATTGTACCGCTCGGACCAATGACCTCAATGATCCGGATTGTAAAAAGGTAAACGGCATCAGCGGAGGAATCAAATCTTGCTGCAGTGGCGATCCCATTCCCGATGTACAGGTTAGTTTGAGTCCCGACAACTCTTCGTGCAATCCCGCTCAGGTCCAGACGGATCAAGAAGGACAATATGCCCAATGTGTTTGCCCGGAGGATGGAACGACCTACTTGGTGAAGCCAACTAAGGATGATAACGTCCGCTGTGGCGTAAGTACCTTGGACCTGGTCATGATTCAAAGACACATCCTAGGATTAGAGCTCATTACCGATCCTTGCAAAATTATTGCGGGCGATGTCAATTGTGATGGCAAGCTATCTGCCTCTGATTTGCTGGAATTGCGAAAAGTAATCTTGGGAGTCACCGCTAGCTTTCCCATGGGTTGTGACAGTTGGGTGTTTGTGGACGCCGACTACGTATTCCCCGATCCGAGCGATCCTTTCGACTATCCCGATTTCGTAAAGGTCGTCTTACCGGAGAGCAAGGCTAATTTTACGGGCATCAAAAAAGGCGACGTCAACTGTAGTTGTGAGGAGGAGGAAGAATTGACCACTGGGGGAGGAACCGTAGCCATCAAAGACCAAAGTATTCCTACGGGGACGGAGGTATGGGTGGACGTGAAAGGCAGTGGCTTTGGCCCCCAAGTAGCGTATCAATTTGGTCTTCAATTTGATCCCGTGCTTATCGACATCACGGCAGTGGCTGCTGGAGATGTGCCTTATTTCTCCACCGATAATTTTGAACTCGACGGCGCCGACGGAGGAAGCTTTGCCACTTCCTGGATTTCGAGACAGGGGGTATCGGGAGAAATCGTGGACGGCGCGGTCCTGTTCCGCATGAAAGTCAAGGCCTTAACTCCGATAACGTCCCTGAATCAGGTTATCCGATTGGCCAATACTGCCCCGGTTCCTAGGGGCTACGGTGGCTTGGGGGAAAACTATTCCCTGGCGCTGCAATTTGAAGGCAGGAGCGGTGGCCCTCGTTCTGCCACCGGTGAATCTCCCGATTGGGCTACCACCTTTTATCCCAATCCGGTCACCGAGGATGCGCTGCAAGTTTACTTCCAAGTTCCCCAAGCGGGTACGGTGGACCTACAGATTTTTGACGTACTGGGAAGCCGGGTATATCACCATCGCGCGCTACGAGCGGAAGGAGGACACCAACTGCAAATCACTGGTCTTGACCAGTGGAGTAGGGGCGTGTACACTTATCGCCTGACCCTAAACAATCGAAGCCAAAGTGGCAAGTTGATCGTGCAATAATCATTAAAGCTTAGACAAGAGCCCCGACCAAAGTCGGGGCTCTTATCAGGGGACTGGAAAGGGGGGAGAACTTGGTCAAGTTGCGGTTATTAGAATTTAAAATACCCCATGCCTTAGCTTGGGCTTGTTACCCTTTACTTCCTCCTGCTCTTAGCGATTGAAACCGCCCTCCGAATGGATGCTCTTCTGGCGGTCCAATAGGTTTAAGTCGCTCCCGGCGGCAAGTGCTAACGTTCCGTACAATTGCCAAGTGTCGATGCAGTTGCACGACATGGCCAATTACGTTTTGGTGGCAAAAGTTTCTTTTAGTATTTCTTCCCATCGCGATAAAATTAGGTCCGTATAAATATTTCCATCTAAACCGTAAGACCCCAATGCGAAACCATCATTCCATTCAACCAATGCGATTTCTCCATTGGCAAGTACACCAAAATCGATTCCATATCCATCCGTTCGATCTGATGAAAGTTCAAATTCTGCTATCGCGCTTTTTACTTCCGTCATATTTAGGGTCAAGCTACGATCGCCAGCATAATGCTTTACCCCAACAATCTTTGATTGGTTGACAAAAACCCGGTACTCAGATCGCCAGTTTACAACAGTGGAGCAATACAAGTCCGTATGCTTTGAGATGCCGTGTAGCTTTATTAAATCCGTATTGGATTGGACAATAAATCCCGTAAATAATTTGTCTTTGAGTTTTGGCTTGATGAAGATATTCAAAATATCTTTTGAATGAGCCTCCCTTAGAAGGTTTCTTAAACTACTTTCCCAGATGCTTCTTTTTAAATACTTTCTTAAGCTCAGTGGATAAGAGCTTCCTTTTTTTGAATAGTCTATTCTTTTAAATACCGTTTCTATGGTGGGATGATCGCCAACAATCAATGTATGCTTGTCAAGTACAAGTTGGTTTCTGCGTAATCTTTTGGTGGTAAATAGTTCACTGTTGATGCCCCTCGACTCCAATACCGTCTTGACATCTAAATGTTCGGGTTCAAGTTTCCCATTTCCATATTCGTGGATGTAGGCTTTGGTAATCATTTTATGATTTTTGCTAACTTTTCCCAAAAGTATATCCAATGGATAGTTTGACATTACTGGTATCAATTGTGCCTACGCTTTCGTTATCCCCATTGGATATTTCAACATCAGCTTTGGGGATATAATTAAATTCTAATCCAATGGTCATGTTACTCAGATCAGTCCTACCTACTGTGAAATTATACAAGTTGAAGCCACCCCTTAATAAAAATCCAATTTGGTTATTAACACTTGCTTTGAGGGCCTCATTGACCGGTCTGCCATTAATGAAAACATCCTTGGAGGTCGTTAAAAAATAGTAGCCCGAGCCAACACTTAGGTAAGGACGATACTTCTTATCACTAAAGTAAAAATCAAAGATGGGGACAAATGAAAAAACACCATTCCCCCTATCCGTATCGTTGTCGATGTAAAATCGGTCAGCAGCTACCGTTTGAACTATCTGGGTACTATGGGCAGCCCCAATTCTCAATCCAATGGATGTATTTGCTGAAGTTTGTAGTTTGGGTTCAACATAAAGGAAAGGCCCGCTCAGGTATACTTCCCCTTCGATCCAGTCCCAGAAAAGTCCAGCAGCCAAGTTCAATTGTAGATTGCTTCTCTCTTGGGCAGGTAGGTGGAGCACACAAAAGGCTGATAGGATAAGTAAGGTTACTTTTTTAAGTTTCATGCTTCATCGATTTCACGGAAGTTGATCTTTTTAATTTGAAAGCACTTATAGATGATTTTTATGTGAGATTGTGTCTTACCGATACCCATCGGTAAATCTGACTCGTCTTTAGAACCTCTCCAGCTCCTATTCCGTTCGGAATGAGGCTCGGCGAGAACCAAAATCCGGGTCACCTTCATTCAAAAGCATTTACAAGGCACAACCTAACTGTAAATTGGGTTCATTTATTTGCTAATTGTTGTTAATACCATAGCCTTTACTAGCTCTCGTTTTAAAGCAGAAATTAAAATTGCCAGATCATTTTAAAGTCAAGTAAGTTGACAACGATACCAATCAATTTTGCTCTTGATTTAAGTAGGCAATGACGATTTCAGCAACTTTTGAATGTCCATATTTATTCCAATGTGGATCTATTTCAAATCCAAAGCTTTTCTTGTTGATGTTGTAGTCAAATTGGAAATGTTCCGTTAAATCAATAAACTCTATTTCCTTCGATTTGCATATTTCCTTTAACATCATACGATCTCTGTTTAAACGACTATCTTGGAATGGTAAATTGTGTTCGATCTCATTTCTTAATCCATCCAAAGTGATAATTACTCTTTTATTGACGAATTCATCTTTTATTCTGTTTAGAGTTGCTTCTACTGCTGCGCTTACTTTTTTTTGTTGCTCCTCTTCATCATTTAAGGATATTCTTTTAGGGTTTGTATAGGAAGCATTATTTTTGAAATATTTTCTTAGATGCGTTATTTTAATATTGTGATATAGGTATCTTCCGATAGCAAAGGATTTTAAAAATTTATTGAATTTGCCTTCTTTTAGAGATAGCGTATCAGGAGGGATCTCATGAATTAACGAGTCGTTAATGACTCGGTATGTCCAAAATCTATTTCGCAAATAAGGAGCAGCGTACTCGTACACGGACTCCTTGAAATCATTGTAGACTATATTTACCAAAAGGATATCTGGGTCAAAGTGGTGGTTTACATATTCTGCCATGTGTGAATAGTTTGACATTGGCGAACCTGCCATTCCAAAGCTATATACGTCCATATGGTCTTCATATCTTTTTTTGACCAATTCAGTAAAATTATCTTTTGTATTTACTTCTAACCCCATGACATAGGAGTCACCAATTATTGCTAGTCGCAAACGTTTTTTTTCCTTTTCATAATCACTGACGTTAATCCATCCAAAATTATTAATCTCCCACTTTGATGGATTCTTTGTCCAAGGGCCCATAGAGTGGTTGCCTCTTTGGGGACCGCTCGTTGAAGGTTTCAGAATTAAAAATCTTTTATTGTATTCTAATTTGGGTGTTTGAGCGGCTGGTAAAATATAGCGAAAAATGAAAAACTCAAAGAGTAAGAAAATGATGAAGAAAGTGGGCAGGGAAACTACGGTTAGGTTGATCAGTATTTTTAAAGCTTTCTTTTTAAGCATGAATTCAGATTCTAGGGTATTTCACATAATTGTGGTTGTCATTTGTTTATAATCTAATTATTTATTTTGATTATTGATGATTAAGTATGATTTTTGAGCGGTATGAGCTTTGAAAATTCTTGGAGTAATTGACAATAAATTATTTGTGGCTGGTTATTTTTTATTTTGAGGGCTCATGCAAGAGTTTGGATGCTACTTCAACTACCGTAGCTGCCTACAAAATGGCCACTACCAACCAAACTCCCGTAAACGGCTTAATTTTTCACTCTGTTCGGGGCGTTCCATACGCTTGTGGCGAATTTAGAGCACTACTCCGTAAAGATGGCGTTCAACAAAGTAGGAGTCGAAAAGGAAATTATTGGGATAATGCAGTAGTCGAATCTTTTTTCAAAAGCCTAAAAGTGGGATGGCTTAATGACCGCCAATTTGACAATCAAACCCAAGCGCAGTTGGCGGTATTTGAGTACATCGAAAGCTACTTAATAAATTTGTCTACATTCAGTGTTGACAAATCATTCTGGGAAGGGATGGAAGAGGATTTTCAGTATTTGACCCAATATGGAATTAG
>CALCCH010000217.1 GCA_937899855.1 uncultured Saprospirales bacterium
GGCAGGACAGCCCCAGTTCGGTCTACCTCAACGAAGGGAGCCTACGCTTCCGCGACATCTCCCCCACCTGTGGCATCCGCGCCCAACCCGCCTGGACCAATGGCGTCAACCTCATCGACCTCAACGAGGACGGCTGGCTCGATATCTACCTCAGCAACGGCGGTCCAAGTGAGGACCCACAAGTCCATGCCAATCAACTGTTTATCAATCGGGGCATCGACGAAAAAGGACAGCTGCAATTCGAAGAAGCCGCCGCTCAATACGGCATCGCCGGAGCGGAGCGCTCCATCCACGCCAATTTCTTTGACTACGACCGCGACGGGGACCTCGACCTGTTCGTCAACAACCACACCCATCCCGAGTTCTTACGCCCCGCCCGCAATCGGCAGCTGGCCGGGGATGCGCCCCCACGCGAACGCGCGTCCACCAGCAGCCGGCTCTACCGCCGGGATGATACGGGCCGCTTCGAAGACGTCACCGCCAGCGCGGGCATCGAAAACACCTACTTTGGACTCGGTAGCAGCGTCGCCGATTTTAATGGCGATGGCTGGCTCGACCTCTACGTCAGCAACGACTACCTGATTCCCGATTACCTCTGGCTCAACCAAGGCGACGGAACCTTCGTCGACGGCATCAAACGGACCATGGGCCACGTTTCCTGGTTTGGGATGGGCTGCGACCAGGCCGATCTCAACAACGATGGCTTGGAAGACTTGCTCGTCGCGGATATGACGCCCTCGGACCACGTCCGCAATAAAATGCTGATGGCGCCGATGCACCCCTCACAATTTTACTCCCTGGTCAACGAAAAGCGATACATTCCCCAGTACATGTTCAATACCCTCCAGCTCAACCTGGGGGGCGGACAGTACTCCGAGGTGGCCCAGTTGAGTGGCCTGGCCCAGAGCGACTGGACCTGGGCCGTTCTACTGGCCGATTTTGACCTGGATGGCCACAAGGACGTCCTGTTTAGCACCGGCTTTTACCGCGACATCCGCGACAACGACTGGCGGATGAAAATGTCGGCCGAAGTGCGGGAAAAGCGGGGAAAAATCAGCTTGGAGGAAGTCTACGAGCTACAACAGTCCGTGCCTTCGGTCCCGGTCCCCAATCGGATTTTTCAAAACCGGGGCGACCTCCACTTTAGCGAACGGACCCAGGACTGGGGCCTCGACAAACCGACCTTTAGCAACGGCGCCGCTTACGCCGACCTCGATAGCGATGGTGACCTGGACCTGGTCTTTAACAATCTGATGCACCCGGCGACGATCTACGAAAACCGCGCCGTCCAACAATCGCCCGCAACGCATTACTTAAGGGTAGTCCTGAGTGATGAATTCCGAACGGCCAGCACCCTCCACGCGGAGGTGCGGATTCGGCAGGGTGAGCAAGTACAAGTGATGACCAATAAAAACGTACGGGGCTACGCCTCGCAGGTGGAACCCGTCGTACATTTTGGCCTGGGAGCCCAGCCGGAGGTCGACTGGGTGGAAGTCCGCTGGCCCGATGGCAGCCACTCGCGGATCGACCGGCCCGGGGCGGATCAGACGTTGCGGATCGAGAAGAATGACCCGACGGTAAGCGGTGAGGCCAACGAACGAGATAGCGGAAGCCCCTACTTTCGGGAAGCGCCACTGGGCATTCCTTACCGGCACCGGGAAAACCAGTTTTACGATTTTGAGCAGGAAAAATTATTGCCCCACCGCCAGTCGCGACTGGGCCCCGCCCTCGCTACGGGCGATCTCAATGGCGACGGGCTCGATGAGCTGTACCTGGGGGGGGCTCGCGGACAACAAGGAGAATTATACCTACAAGGAGAAAACCAAACTTTTGAACGTTCCGAGCAGGCGGCCCTAGTTTCGACTGGGGGCTACGAGGATTTGGACGCCCAGTTTGTCGACCTCGACGGCGACGGCGATCTGGACCTCTACGTCTCTTCGGGGGGCGACGGGACCTTTCCCGAAAACACCCGTTGGATGCAGGACCGGATTTACCTCAACGACGGTCGGGGGCAGCTCACGGAAGATCGGGAAGCCCTACCCGCCATGCACTACCCCACCGCTACCGCCCGCTTTGCCGACTGGGCCGGGGCTGGCGATTTGGACCTTTTCGTGAGGGGCCGCAACCGGCCCGGCCGCTACCCCTTTGCGCCACCTTCGCAGCTGCTGCGCAACGAGGCGGGACGCTTCGTGGCGGGCGGGCCGGAAATAATGCCCGAGCTGACGGCGCTGGGCGTGGTGACCGACGCGGAGTGGGCCGACCTGGACGGCAATGGTTGGCTGGAGCTGCTGGTGGTGGGGGAATGGATGCCGCTGGTGGTGTTTTACCAGACCGAGGGGCGCTTTGAGCGGCGGGACCTGGCGGATTCGCAGGGCTGGTGGTACAGCCTGGCCAAGGCCGATTTTGATGGGGATGGCGACGAAGATTTTGTGGTGGGCAATGTGGGCTTGAACAACAAATTTCACCCCAGCCCGGAACGGCCACTGCACCTCTACACCAACGACTTTGACGACAATGGCAGCTACGACATCGTACTGGGTAAAGACTACCGGGGCGAGCAGGTACCGGTACGGGGCCGTCAGTGTTCGGCTTCCCAGATGCCGATGCTGCAACGCAAATTTCCGACCTACCGCTCCTTTGCCGAGGCCAATTTGGTCGACATTTATACCCCTCACAAACTCGACGAAGCGCTACACTTACGAGCCCAAACCATGGCCCACGTCTACCTCGAAAACGACGGTGGCCAATTGCGGCTCCGG
>CALCCH010000218.1 GCA_937899855.1 uncultured Saprospirales bacterium
AAAGTAAGGGCTACCCCCTTGGAGTCGGCCCGGGCGGTCCGACCGATCCGGTGTACGTAATCCTCCGCATCGTTGGGCGTATCGTAATTGATGACCAGGTTGATTTCCTTGATGTCGATCCCCCTAGCTAGGATGTCCGTTGCCACCAAAATCTGGGTACTGCGATTGCGAAAGCTCAACAGGGCTTTTTCCCGGGCTTCCTGATCCAGGTCGGAGGAAATTTCCAGGGCTTTGAGCTTGCGACGCTTGAGGGCCAGGGTAATCTCGCGCACCATCTTTTTGGTAGAGGAAAAGATCAGTACACTCGCGTATTCCTTTTCCCCCAGGATGTGCTCGATGAGCTTGATTTTGTCCTTATCGTATACCAAATACGCACCCTGGGTAACTCCCTTGGCTGGTTTGGAGATCGCGATGTTGATCTGTTGGGGGGTACCTTTGAGAATGGTATTGGACAGCGAGCGAATCTTGGGGGGCATGGTCGCCGAGAAGAGGAGGGTCTGTCTTTCCTTGGGCAAGCGGCCCACGATTCGCATGATGTCGTCGTGAAAGCCCATGTCCAGCATCCGATCGGCCTCGTCGAGGATCAGGCACTCGACCTCACTCAGGTCGACGTAGCCCAGGTTGATGTGGGCAATCAGACGTCCCGGGGTTGCGACGATGATATCAGCTCCCATTTTGAATGCCTTTTTCTGTTGGTCCCAGCCCACACCACTCCCACCTCCGTAGACGGGTAGCGAGCTGACCCCCAAATAATAGGCGAACCCCTCGATCTGTTGATCGATTTGGAGGGCCAGTTCCCGCGTCGGGGCGATAATTAGGGTATTGATTTTATTGTTGCGCTCTGGATTGCTGGCAATCCGGTTGAGCGTAGGTAGCAAAAAAGCGGCGGTTTTTCCCGTTCCGGTTTGGGCACAGGCAATCAGTTCGTCCCCTTCAACAATCGCTGGAATGGCCTGCTGCTGGATGGGGGTCGGTTCGACAAAGCCCATCACGTCAAGCGCCTCGTTTAGTAAGTCGGAAAACTGGAAGTCTCGGAATGACAAAATAGTTGGGTGGTTTTATTTTTACAATCGGCCGTGGAGAGGCCTGTCTAGTACATTGCTATATCAACGCAATAAGCTTGCTTATGTTCCCCGCGGTAGGGAGCTTTCCCCCATTCTCCACGCTTTGAGGGGCTAAAAATCAAGCAGCAACAAAAATAGCCAAAAATACCAGTAATGGCGCATGTCGCCTGATAAAGGCACGGTTCTGTTAAAGTTTTCTTAAGAGACAGCGAATTTCGGGCACTGTCGTTTTTCAGATGAGCAGTCTTTACGGGCGCTCGTCATCCTTCGATGATTACTTCCTACGGGAAGCTCTCATAATTTATTTGGTTTTTAGTTGGTTTTGTTTGTTAGATCAAAAGAGGGTCCTGCAGTAGCGCACGGACCCTCTTTCTATGGCGTATCTCCCCCGCGTCTTACGAGGGGCTAGGCAAAGGCCCGAACGATGCGTAGGACCGCTTGTCGATAGCTCCAGCCAAACAGGTTGAGGTGAACTAGCAAATAGTACAATTGGTAATATTCTAGGCGGTCCGCCAAGCCCGGTGCCGGCGGCCAGGCTTCTTGGTAAGCCGCGTAAAAACGCGGGGCGAAGCCCCCAAATAGGCGACTCATCGCCCAGTCCATCTCCCGATGGGCGTAGGCTACCGCAGGGTCGATCAATACGGGTAAATCATTGGGCCCCACTAGGAAATTACCGCTCCATAGGGCTCCGTGGATCAGCGCTGGTGCCTCCTCGGGGAAGAGCCCGGGTAGGGCCCGCCGAAAGCCTTCAAAAAGGTCCAGTTCCGCTTTTCCCAAATGTCCTTTGTCTCGCGCCAGGTGTAGTTGGGGTTCGATGCGTTCGAACCAGTAAAAATCGCACCAACGCGCGTGGGAACGATTGGATTGGGCTAGGCTGCCGATAAAGTTGTCGGGGTAGTGGCCAAATTGAGCGGCCGTTTGGCGGTGCACTTGGGCCAGGCCTCGCCCCAAGCGCTCCCAAAAGAGGGGGCTAGCGGGCCGTTCGGCAAAGTACTCCAGCAATAGGAAATATTGGTCTCCAGCGGCTCCGTGGAGCAAGATGCGTGGGATGCCCAGGTTGGTACGGGCCGCCGTCAAGTGCTCCAACCCCGCCACCTCGCTTTTTAGGAGGGCCGTGGCCTGGGGGGCTCGGTGGTACTTGACAAAAAACGATCCCCCTGAGGTTCGCAGCCGCCGCGCCTGGTGAATACTCCCCCCACCGAGGGGCTCACTAGCGATAATCCGGGTAGCGAGGTGGCCCTCAATCTGGCGGCGAGCCGCGGGGTGGAGTTCGCTCATCGGGTGCTTGCCTAGAGGCGGTTCTGATTGACGATGGCGAGCAACTCGTCGCGGTAGTTCTTACCGACGGGTAAGTGTTTGGCTTGGTTCTTTTCCAGTACCTCCACCATATTACCCATGATGGCGTTGATCTTGTCCAGATTGACGATGTAAGAGCGGTGGATGCGTTTGAAGATATTGAGCGGGAGCTTTTCCTCCAAGCTCTTCATCGTCTGGAGGGTAATGACCCGTCCGGTTTCCTGACGAATAATGACGTAATCTTTGAGACCTTCGAAGTAGATGATGTCCGCATACATGATTTTGATAAGTTTCTTATCGGCTTATAAGAAGATAAAATCGGGGTCTTCTTCACTGGCCGTAGGGGCATTGGGGCCGGTTCCCTTTTGTAGGTCGAGTTGCTCTGCGGCCTTGTTGACGGCCTTCATAAAGCGTTCGAGCGAGATGGGTTTCAGCAGGTAATCGATGGCGTTGAGCTCAAAGCCCTCCACCGCGTAATTGGCGTAGGCGGTGGTAAAGATCACCAGGGGTGGTTTGGCCAGGGTTTTGAGAAAGTCGGTCCCAGTCAGTTGGGGCATTTGGATATCGAGGAACATCAGGTCCACCTCGTGGTTGTTGAGGGCCTCATTGGCTTCCAGGGCATTGTTGCAACGTTGGAGAAGCTTTAGCTCGGGAATTTTCTCGATGTAAGTTTCCAAAACGTCGAGGGCCAAGGGTTCATCATCGACAATAATTACATTGATCATACGGTGGAATTTAGTGGGTATTTTTATGGTCCAAGTCGATACGCAGGTCCACTTTATAAGTATTGGGCGCATCGGCAATTTTTAATTCGTATTGGTTGGGATAGAGGATATTGAGCCGGCGTCGGACGTTGACCAAGCCGATCCCGCCGCTGCGGCGGTGGGTTTGTAGGGGGAGCGTCTCCGCCTTGCTGTTCTCAATCGATAGGTGGATGCCCTGTCGGTCGACGTCCAGCTCGATGTGGACAAAACCCTGCTCGATGCTGTTGTTGAGGCCGTGCTTAAAACTGTTTTCCAGAAAGGGGATAAACATCAGGGGGGCAATTTTTTGATCGCCGACTTGTCCTTTGACCAAAAAGTCGATGTCGACATCTTTTCCCTGCCGCAACTCCTCCAAGTCGAGGTAATTGCGAATGTACTGGACTTCTTTACTTAGGAACACCCGTTTTTCATTGCATTCGTAGAGCATGTAGCGCATCATTTCCGAGAGCTTGATGACGATCTCGGGGGCTTTGTCCGACTTTTTGAGGGTCAGGGCGTAGAGGCTATTGAGGGTATTGAAAAGAAAGTGTGGGTTGATCTGCGACTTCAAAAACCGCAATTCCGACTGCATGGTCTGGGTTTGCAGTTCTTTGCGATCGCGTTGGTAGCGCACCCAATCCGAGATGATCTTGACGATGGTGGAGGCCCCGGCAAAGATAAAGGCCGAGACGAAGAAGAGGATTTGATTGTTGACCAGGGTATTTTGCGCTTCGGGGACGTAGGTGTACAGGAAGTAAAAGATGACCATCTTGATGGGCGTCACGAGTAGCACACTCAGGAGTAGGAACAGACAGTAAAGGACGAAGCGCTTTTCACTCAGGTAATTGGGAATGAGGTAGAACAGGTTGAAGTAGACCACCACCCCGTAAAACAAGACGTTGATCAGCTCGATGGTGATGGTAAACAACCAGCCGCGATTGCTGGTATCCAGGGCGATGAGTAGGACCAGAAACAACATCCAGAACAGGCTGTGGTACACCAGGCGCGTGGTGAAGAAGCTGTAAATCTTCGATCGGATGTTTCTTTTGACAATCGTATCCATGCGTAGGGCGTAGTCCTGGATGAAGGGGACCTCAAATGATTTGGTATTGTTCTCAATCATATCCGAGGCCCAATAAACACATCTTGGTGTCAAAATAAAGAACAAAATAGATAAAAGGGGGTTTATCCTAGATTAATCCTGTACTTGCATTATTTTTGCCCCTCTTAATCATTGAATTCGTACTTTTGCTCCGCAGAAATTTGCGCTAATGGTTTATCTGACAAGAATCGAACGGTTTAATGCTGCCCATAAACTGTGGGTAGCGGATTGGTCGGAGGATAAAAATTACGAGGTGTTTGGCAAATGCGCCAACAAAAACTGGCACGGCCACAACTACAAGCTCCACGTCACGGTGAAGGGGCGCCCCGATCCCGTAACGGGCTTCATCATGGATGCCAAAAAGTTAAGTAAACTGATCCGCAAGCACATCATCGACGTCGTGGATCACTCCAATTTAAACCTCGACGTACCCTTCGTCCCCCAGGGACTACAACCGACTACGGAAAATATGATCGTGTTATTTTGGCAGCAACTCGCCCCGCATTTGGAAAATTGTGAGCTGCACTCCCTACGCCTGGAAGAAACCGAAACCATCTACGCCGAGTACTACGGGGAATAAAATCCAAATCTCAACCGCCAATGGCCTACGAAAACGAAGAAAGATACGACCCTGAGAATACCCAGTCGCTGATGACCAGTTTCCGTTCGATCCTCGAACAGTGCGGAGAGGATCCCGAGCGCGAGGGCTTGATCAAGACGCCCGAACGTGCGGCCAAGGCGATGCAGTTCTTGACCCAGGGCCGCAACCTCAGTGCCGAAGACATCCTGCGCTCCGCCATGTTCCGCGAGGAGTACAGCGAAATGGTCATCGTCAAAAATATCGAACTGTACTCCCTGTGCGAACATCATCTGTTGCCCTTTTTTGGCAAAGCCCACGTGGCTTACATTCCCAATGGATACATCGTTGGACTGAGTAAAATTCCCCGCGTCATCGACATCTTTGCGCGCCGCTTTCAGGTGCAGGAACGGCTGACCGATCAAATTTTACACTCGATCCAAAATACGCTCAAGCCCCTGGGAGTGGCGGTCGTCATCGAGGCCCAACACCTGTGTATGATGATGCGTGGGGTACAAAAACAAAATTCGGTGACCACCACTTCCGCTTTTACGGGAGAATTTCAGAAGGATGAAACGCGCACCGAATTCCTCAACCTGGTTTCTACGCGTTTGCATTAATCAAACCAACAAGTAGCCACCACGGGGCGGACTGCCCCCGGTGGCCTCACAAAAACCAACCCAATGAAAGCTTATCTATTTCCCGGGCAAGGTGCCCAATTCGAAGGGATGGGGCTCGATATGTACGAAAGCTCCGAACTGGCCAAAACGCTTTTTGAACGCGCCGACCAACTGCTGGGTTTTTCCCTCAGCGAGGTGATGTTTCGCGGCACGGCCGAGGACCTGGTACAAACCAAAATTACCCAACCCGCCTTGTTTGTCCACTCCGTCATCCGAGCCAAGATGATCGGCGAAGACTTTAAGCCGCAAGCCGTCGCCGGACACTCCCTGGGAGAATTCTCCGCCCTCGTCGCCGCCGGTGCCATGGATTTTGCCGACGGACTCCAACTGGTTTCCCAGCGGGCGCAAGCCATGCAAAAAGCCTGCGAAGCCACGCCCGGTACGATGGCGGCCATCCTGGGACTGGACGATGAGGTGGTGGAGCAAGTCTGCGCGGACATCGAAGAAGTCGTCGTCCCGGCCAATTACAACTGTCCCGGACAGCTTGTCATTTCGGGCAGTATCGAGGGCATCGAAAAAGCCGTGGAACGCCTCAAGGAAGCGGGAGCGCGACGGGCACTGGTCCTCAAAGTTGGTGGGGCTTTTCATTCTCCGCTCATGGAACCGGCCCGGGAGGAGCTCGCAGCGGCCATTTTGCAGACCACGATCGGAGCGCCCATCTGTCCGATTTATCAAAACTATACGGCCCTCCCCACCACCGATCCCGAGACCATCAAAACCAATCTGGTCGCCCAACTCACGGGCGCCGTTCGGTGGACGCAAAGCATGAAAAACATGATTGCTGACGGCATTGACTCCTTTGCGGAGGTCGGCGGTAACGGCAAAGTGCTGAGTGGCCTGGTCCGCAAAGTGGACCGCAAATTGCCAACGGAAGCCCTCTAAAATAGCGGGGGCTTTGGATGGTAAGGGCGTGGCAATTGTGGAAAATAAATCCTAAATTACCTCAAGCGCGGCTACTTCTGCGCCCAGTGGGCAGTGCCGCGTCCCGCGATTCCGTACGTATTCATTTGCTAAATGCCTGATTGATAGCGGTTTATTTCAGAACCAGCGGAACTGGCTTTCCATTGGTAAAACAAATAAACAAAGATGCGAGAGAACCATATTCGAAGTGGCCATTTGCTGATTGCCGAACCCTTTATGGTGGACCCCCACTTCAAGCGGTCGGTCATCCTACTCTGCGAACACGCCCAGGAAGGGAGCCTGGGTTTTATCCTCAACAAGTCCCTGGACATGAAGGTCGACGAATTGATCGCCGATTTTCCCAACTTCGATGCCCTCGTATATTTTGGTGGCCCCGTCCAGACGGATACCATCCACTACATTCACAATCTGGGAGATTTGTTGGAAGACAGCCAGAAGATAGCCAAGGGGGTCTACTGGGGAGGGGATTTTGAAAAGCTAAAGTTTCTCATCAGTACCAAGATGATCGAACCCCACAACATCCGCTTTTTTGTCGGGTATTCGGGCTGGTCGGAAGGGCAGTTGGTGGAAGAGATGGCCTACGGCTCCTGGATGATGGATAAAATGGATGCCAACTACCTGTTCCGCAACCAAGCCAAGGGACTTTGGCGAGACGTACTGGAAAATAAGGGCGACACCTATTCCGTGATCGCCCAGATGCCAGATGGATGGAGTTGGAATTGAGTTTACCAATCGGGCATTCCCGCATCCCGGAAAAGCTTGCACCGACATTTTGTGCAAGCTTTTCTTATTTTTGCAGTTCAATTGAATATTCATGTTACAGGCGAGCAATATCTTTATTAAATACGGCGACCGGGTGCTGTTTGACCAGCTCAACCTGACGGTTGGCCCCAAGGACAAAATTGGCTTGGTGGGGCGCAACGGGGCGGGCAAGTCCACCATGCTCAAGGTGCTGGCCCGGGAGGTGACCCCGGACGGGGGGCGCATTGAATGCCCCAACGGCCAAAGCATTGGCTTCCTTCACCAGGAGATGGATTTGCCGAAGGGAAAAACCGTGATCCAGGAAACCCTCTCCGCTTTTGCGGAGATTCAACAATTGGAGGCCAGACTCGATGCGCTCAACCTCGAGTTACAGGAACGCACCGACTACGAATCCGATGACTACCTCAAATTGTTGCAGAAGATTTCGGATACTTCGGATCGTTTCCACTTCCTCGGTGGGGATAATATCGAAGCCGAGGCTGAAAAGGTCCTCTCCGGCCTGGGCTTCAAGGCCCGGGATTTCCAGCGCCTAACCGATGAATTTAGTGGGGGCTGGCAAATGCGGATCGAACTGACCAAGCTGCTGCTACAAAAGCCTGATTTTTTACTGCTCGATGAGCCGACCAACCACCTGGATATCGAATCCATCCTCTGGCTGGAGGAGTTTCTGAAGGGTTATTCCTCCGCCATCGTGGTGATTTCTCACGACAAAACCTTCCTCGATAACATCACCAAGAGTACCGTGGAGATCGAGCTGGGGAAAATCTACGAATACAAAGCTCCCTACAGCAAGTACGTCGAGCTGCGCAAGGAGCGCCGGGAATTGCTCCAGTCGGCCTATCAGAACCAACAGAAGGTCATTGCGCAAAAGGAGCGTACCATCAACCGTTTTATGGCCAAGGCGACCAAAACGAAGATGGCCCAATCGATGAAAAAACAATTGGACAAGCTGGAGCGCATCGAGCTCGACGAGCCGGATTCGGCGGCGATGCGGATCAAGTTTCCCCCCGCTCCCCGTTCGGGCCAGGTGGTGATTGAGGCCAAGGCCGTGAGCAAGCGCTACGGCGACCTCTCGGTGCTGGAAAATATCAACCTGCACTTGGACCGTGGGGACCGCCTGGCCTTTGTGGGCCAAAACGGGCAGGGAAAGACCACGCTGGCCAAAATTTTGGTCAATGAGCTGACTTCCAGTGGGGGAGAGGTAAAACTGGGGCACAATGCCCAAATCGGCTATTACGCCCAAAACCAAGCGGAAACCCTGGACGCGAGTAAGACCTTGCTACAGACCCTAGAGGCGGTTGCCCCACCGGAGATGCGGACGCGGGTCCGTGCGATTTTGGGGGCTTTTCTGTTCAGTGGCGAAGATGTGGATAAAAAGGTATCGGTACTCTCGGGGGGAGAACGGGCCCGGCTGGCGATGGCTTGTATGTTGCTCAAGCCTTTTAACCTACTGGTACTGGATGAGCCCACCAACCACTTGGACATGATTTCCAAGGACATCCTCAAGCAGGCCCTCCAGGACTACGATGGTACGCTGATTGTGGTGTCTCACGATCGGGATTTTCTCGCCGACCTCACCAATCGAACCATCGAATTTCGGGACCGCCAGTTGTACGAGTATTTGGGCGACGTTCAGTTTTTCCTTGAAAAACGCGCCCTACAAAACATGCGACAGGTGGAGTTGCAAAAGTCAAAGTCGGGTACGGCGGCCAAGGCGGCGGCTCCGGTGGCCAAGGCACCGCTCACCCAAGAGGAGCGCCAGCGCCGCAAGGAATTGCAGCGGGCCGTCCAGAATTCGGAGCGTAAGATCACGCGTTTGGAGGAGCGGATTGCGAAGCGGGAAGTAGAGATGGGGGAGGCCGGTTTTTACGACCGGCCCGAGGCCCAAGACTTGTTGGCCAAGTACGAGCGGGATAAAAAAGAGCTGGACGAAGTGATGGACGCCTGGGAGACGGCGCAGTTGGAGCTGGAGGAATTGGAAGGCTAAAAACTACGGTGATTCATTCCCAGGGGCCAGCGGCCGCAACGGGCCTGAAGGTGCCCTGATCCATGCGAAACAGTCCACCCCAACCCCCAAACCAAAAGCGGTCCTCGGCATCGCGGTAAATGTCCAAAACCACGCCCTGAAGTCCCGCTTCCTGGTAGTAATGGTGAAAAGTGCTGCCGTCATACTGGTAAACGCCATTGTTTTCCACCCCGAACCAGATATCGCCATTCTCATCCTCAAAAAAGCCACCAACCTCCGACCCTTGGATCACGCCATCCTGGGTATAATTGGTAAACTTTTCGCCGTCGTACTTGGCCAGTCCGCCCCAAAATGTCCCAATCCAAAGCCGGTTCTGACGATCCACCATCAACTCCCCAATGGCATTGTCACAAAGGCCATCCTGCCTGGTAAAGTGCGTAAAAGTCTGGCCGTCGTATTTACAAATTCCGTAGCCATCCGTCCCCAACCACAAGTGGCCGGCCCGGTCTTCCACGATGCTGCTGATGCGGTTTTTGGCGTAGATGGTATTGGGCTGGTCCACCGCCGGCTTGGGAATGGGAATGTGCTCAAAGGTGGCCCCGTCGAAGCGGCTCAGTCCCTGGTTGTGCCCCACCCAAAAAATGCCCTTGGAATCCAGCAAGAGGCTCCAGACTTCTGAATTCATGGAGTCGATCTGAACCGGAAAAAGCGTAAAGGCCTCGCCATCGTAGCGGTTGAGGCCCTCCGAGGTGGCAAACCATACGTTTCCAGCTTCATCCTCCAGAATACCGGTCACCCGCCCCCCGCTAAAGCCATCCGCTTCGGTGAGGTACACCAGGGTATCGCCATCGTACTTCATAAGGTCGTACACATTGGTACCCATCCAAAGGTTCCCCTGGCGGTCCTGATGGATTTGGCGCAGGTGTTGACAGAGCTGCCCTTCGATAAAAAAGAGGGGGTCTTTGTATTCCGTTTTCGTTACCGAGGAGGTCGTGATGGGGCTATGGTGCTGGCCGTTAGTGGGGGAAGTCCCTTGTCCCCGACAGGCGGAAAGCAGCCCGCTGAGGGCCAGTAGCAACAGGGCGCTGGGGAAACAAAGAAGGAGCGTGTGTTTTTTCAAGGCGTTTTACTTTTGAGCGTGAGCGAAACAGGGGAATAAGAGTGGAAATTTGGGGAGTGGACAGTATTTCACCCGGAGGGTGGGCCCACCCTCTAGGCGCAGCCTGCTGCTGCCCCCCTTCATGGCCCGCTACTTAAATACACGAGCCATCACCCAGACCTGGGACCTGATCCCAGTCGTGGAAGAACTTTTGGTGTCCCTTCCACCGTCTAGAATCAGGAAAAGACCTTACATAGACGCTTTTCCACCCACAATTCCATAAAAATCGAAAAAAATATTTTATTTGTAATGGGTAAATTATTGTCGTACAAGCTTTTATAGGCGTATATTTTTAATTACAATTTGTGTCTTAACATTTATCCCTTCCCACCTTTTAACCCCTAAATATTCCTCAGCGTTGGGGCTCCCGTTTGAAGAATACAAAGCCATTTTTCCGACCAATTTCCACAAAAGACCCCAGCTGGGCGACTTTTTGCGCCTTGTGAACGCGGCAGGTCAGGTAGACCGGTTTGTCCACTGCCCCCCTCAATAGCCAGTCGTTGTCACGGCTCTCGGGGCGGGCTCCGGGTGCTCGGCGACCGTAAAACAGCGGGGCGTAGCTTTTGTACTCAAAGGACATCAAATAGGCATTTTCCTCACTTTTTTCCTTCCAAAACTCGATGACGGCCCGCTGGGAATATTGCTCGATGTTGGGAAGGAAAAAATAAAGCGTTCCGAAGATAAAGAGGGCCGTCGTCAAAAACAAGGTGGGTACCGCTCGTTCCAATTGCTGGGATCGCCAGCGAAGAAACAGGATCACGCCGACCAATAGGACGAGGGCCGGGAGCCACGACCAAGCACTCCACCGTACTTCTGCCTCCAAATTTTCCCGCGCAAAAGGATCCTGAATGTAGGGAAGGAGTTGGTCAATCCGACTGCTGATCAAAGGGATCAGCAACAGGGCCGCCGCAAATAGGCCAGCAATTGCTACCAAGCCCCCTCCAAAGCGCGTTTTCCAGTTCCATTCTGCTCGGTGGAGTCCGTAGAGATAGCGAGCCGCCAAAAAAGTGAGGGGAAAATAACAGAGCGAGGAATAGTGGACGATCTTGGACTGGACGATGGAAAAGAGGATCAGGACCACCCAAAACAAAATCTTCATCCACCGCATAAAATCGGTCCGTCGGGCTTCGGTTTCGCTCGTCCGGCGGAAGAGGACCCCGAGGGCAAACACCGAGGCTGGGAAACACCCAATGAGTAAGACCACGGCGTGAAAACCGGGAAAGCCAGCGTGTCCAGCATCGGGGGTGCTGAAGAGACGGTATTGGTAGCTGGTAAATTCCCGGACAACCCACGGCCCGTTTTGCCAGGTATCCCAGCCAAACCAGAGCAGGGTCAGCAGACTGGCGCTGAGACCGTACAGGATAAAGTGCCCCAAGGAAAGGTACCTACGCTCCCGTTCGAGCAGCCAGTAGACCCCCAGGGCCAAGCCCACGATGAGCAGGGCTG
>CALCCH010000219.1 GCA_937899855.1 uncultured Saprospirales bacterium
ACTTGGGCATCAGCGGTATTTACTGGGGTAGACCTCCAACTACACGGTATCGAGGTGTACGACAACCAAAATATCTGGGCGGTGGGGCGGAACGGACGAATTACTTACAGTTCTAATGGTGGAAATAGTTGGCTTACCCAAAGCGCTCCGGTGAGTGACGACTTCTGGGACGTCGTATTTACCGACCCCAATACCGGCTGGATCGTAGGGGGATCGGCCATCCTGCACACCACCAATGGTGGCAATACTTGGACCACGCAGTCCATCCCCAGCAGCGCCAACCTCTTTGGAGTCGACTTTGTCTCCACCAGTGAGGGCTGGGCCGTTGGCAGCAATGGCCAAATTTTCCACACCACCGATGGCGGCAACACCTGGACTGCTCAAACTTCCAATACTACGGCCACCCTGCGGGAAGTCTACTTTGTCACTACCCAAACGGGCTTTGCCGTGGGCAGCAATGGCACGGTGGTCTTTACCCAAAATGGCGGTACGACCTGGACCCCCGAATCAACTGGGGTCAGTAGTACCCTCGCCGGGATCATTTACGAAAATGGCGTCGCCTACGTAGCGGCGAATGGCGCTCAAATCACCGCCCAACGGCCGGTAGCCATCTTACCGGTGGAGCTACAGTCTTTTGTAGTGCGAAATGTCCGGGAAGGGCTCCAACTGCAGTGGACGACGGCGAGTGAAGAAAATACCGCCTTTTTTGAGGTGGAACACAGTAGGGATGGTAAAGATTTTTCGCCTTTGGATCAGCAGGGGGCCTCCGGCGGGCGCCATACCGCGAAAGACTACGTCTACCTCCATCGCAATCCGGCGGCGGGTCAGCACTATTACCGCTTGCGGACGGTCGATTTTGATAGGACCGTCCAATACTCCGAGGTTCGTGCTGCTCAGTGGGCGACCGCCCCAGGAATCGGAAGTTTTAGCCCCAATCCCATCCACAAAGATAAGGACACCCATCTTCGTCTTGGTCTACTACCCGCACTTAGCGGACGCGTTTTCCACATTACATTTTACGATCTGACTGGCCGGGAAGCATTTTACCTGCAAGGAGAAATCGAAACCGGTCAGCAGCATTTGTCGATTCCAACTCACCAAATGAAAGCCGGCCTCTACTACGCCCGGATTTTGCTGGGCAGCGAAAGCTATACCCAACATCTTCTGATTATCGGGGATTAGGCGCTTTCCGCTTTCCGATTCTAGAAGTCATCTCAAAAATATCCTTCGGGCTGCGGCAGGTTCATTTGCGCCCCCACTTCGTTGCCAAAAGCGTCACGTAGCTAGGGCTATGCTCCGTTTTGGCGCCTCGTGGGAACGCAAATGACCACTCCCTCACCGACAAAAACATTTTGAGATGGCTTCTAGTGTTAGCAAGGTTACCTCCGGGTAGCCTTTTTTGTTGGGACCAATTCAGACTTGGTCGCGCAGCAGCTCGCCGCTCAGGAGGTCTTCGTAGCGCAATCGCATGGCATTCGCTTGGCTCAGGACGGAGGTGATGCTGGTGGTACGTACGATATCCTGTCGGTTCATGATCAGGTCGTACTCGGGGTTACCTTCTCCAGCCCGGTGGTGAAAGTCGAGGATGGCCTCGGCGGTGGGCTGGGGGTGCTGGGCCTGCCAGTCGGCAAACCAGCTTTGTCGTTTGCTTTGCCACTCGGGAGGGTAGAGGGTACTGGAGGCCCAAAGGTGGGGGCGGTCGGGAGGGAGGGCGCGGAAATGGACCTGCTGTTCGTCCCAGCGCAATTCGTAGACTTGGCCCGCATCGCAGAGGACCAGGGTAAAGGGTTCGATACCGGTAAAGTCAAAGGATTGGCTGAAGGTGGGAGCGTCGGGGTAATCAAAAAATTGGAGGGCCATGATCCCGCGGCTGAGGCGGTAAGGGGGGCGGTGCTGGTGTCGGACGAAGGCACCGTTGAGGACGCAGACCAGTTGCTGGCTATCGGAGGCGGCGATCCAGGTGCCGCGGGCCAGAGGGTCGCGGGGGAAAAGGAGGGTCTTGCCATTCCGTTGTTCGTGGTACAGGCCGGTGGCGGAGCGCTGGGGGGCTTCGTCGCGGTTGGAGGTGAGGACGAAGGTGTCGGGGCCGAGGGGGAGGTAGGTAACGGTACACATGGGCATTAGAGGCGGTAAGCCAGTTTGAGTCCCCACAGCAGAATGGCGCCTTCGCCGGTGGGTTCGCCGCTGGTACGGACGTTGATTTCGGCACCGAAGGCCAGGGTGGGGGTGATGATCCAGTGGTCGCGGAGCAAGAACAGGTAACCAATTTGGGCGGTGGGTTGTAATACGAGGACGGTACTTTCTCCGCGGAGTTCTTCGCTGTGTCCGATGTTGTCTTCCCAGTCTTTTACGTTGTTCCACAGGTCGATGCGGGCGCCCAGGTAGAGCCCCCGGCGCGGGGCACGGAAGTAATACCGGTAGCCGAGGCTCCCCCCAAAACCACCGCCAATCTCGCTGTCGTGGACGCCGAAGTCCTGGTGGTCCAAACCGTTGTAGCCCAGGCGTAGGGAAAGGCCCTGCCGTTCGTTGAGACCGAGCTCTCCCCGGATACCCACCAAATAGCCCGTAGGGTACTGCTGTGCTTCCAAACCCAGATCCAGCCCCATCGCCGCTTGGTCCTGCGCCGCGGCCGTGGATATCCACAGGAGGGCGGCCCAAAAAAAGCATTTTTTCATCGATTATCGTCTTTAATTGTTGGGGCAAAAGTAGGGAAATTGTACTGCTTTTGGGAGAATAGTTTGAATGTTACAGTGCGGACCCTTCCGACCCACTCGCTTCGTCCAAAAAGCCTTACCTTGGGTTGGAATTAGTCACCAAACGATTAAACATGGATTTGATCATCGGCTCCCATACCGTCCTTCGGGACGCCCTTTTTTACCTAGAGCAACTCACCACGGAGGAATACGCGCGCCCCCTGCCCCAGTTTTCGGGCTCCTCCGTCGGTCAACATACGCGCCATTTCATCGAATTTTACCAGTGCCTGCTGGCTCAGGCGCCCCAGCGCCGCATCAATTACTGCCTCCGCCAACGCGATTACGGCATCGAAACGGACCCCCAGCGCGCCATCTCCGCCATCGAGGCACTCCTTCCCCAGCTCGTCGACCTGCACCCGGAAACCGAGCTCCTGCTGGATACCGACGAACGCACTTGCGAAGCGCCGATTCGCAGTACGGTGGGGCGCGAGTTGTACTACAATGTGGAGCATACCATCCACCACCTGGCCCTAATCCGGGTGGGCCTCTTTGTGCTCCGCCCCGACCTGAAGTTGCCCGAGGACTTTGGCGTGGCCCCCTCCACCATCCGCCACCGCAAGATGGCGCAGCACTAGGGCCCCATGCTGATCCGTCTTTGGCACCGCATCCGGCAATCCACCTTCTTCGTCAAGTGGACCCAGTGGGAATACTATCCGGTTTACATCGCCAATATTCCCACCGTACTCTTTTGGCTGTACTTCGCCCTGCGGGCGCGGGCGCTGTTTTACTTTAGTACCGTCAATCCAGTGATCGAAACCGGGGGCGTGATGGGGGAGTCCAAAATCAATATCCTGCGACGCCTACCGGCCCGAGCCATCCCCCGGACGGTATTGGTCGGCCCGGCGGATCGAGCGTGGTCCCGTCTGCGGGCGCGTCTGGCGGCGGCGGGGATCGACTACCCGCTGGTGGCCAAGCCCGACGTGGGGGAGCGTGGTTTTTTGGTGGAAAAGATCGATGATCCAGTGGCACTTCAGCAATACCTGGCGCGAGTGAGTGTCGATTTTATCGTTCAAGATTTTGTCGACTATCCCCTCGAAATCAGCGTCCTCTACTACCGCATGCCGGGAGCGGAAAACGGAAAGATTACTTCGGTCTGCATCAAAAAAACGCTACGGGTGAGGGGCGACGGGCGGTCTACCATCGAGGACTTGATGCGCGCTTATCCGCGGGCGCGTTTCCAGTTGGCGCGCTTTCGGCAACAGCGTGCCGATTTGTTGCGGCGGGTCCCCGCGGCGGGGGAAGAGGTGGAGCTGGAACCCATCGGCAACCACAGTCGGGGCACCACCTTTCTCAACGGCAATGCCCACATCGACGCGGCGCTTCACCGGGTTTTTGACGACCTGTCGCGGGAGATGGCGGGCATTCACTACGGGCGTTTTGACCTCAAGTGTGCCAGCATCGAAGCGCTGCGGGAGGGACGGGATTTTCGGGTCCTCGAATTCAACGGCATCGCCAGCGAACCCGCCCACATCTACGACCCGGCCTATCCCACCTGGCGGGCCTACCGCGATATTTTTGCGCACTGGAAGATCATCTACCAAATCAGCTGCGTACAGCGCCGACTCGGCATCCAGCCGATGAGCTGGGGGGAGGCCTACGCCAGCGTCCGCACCTACTTCCGCTACCTACGTACCGCCAAAGCCTAAGTTGATGTCGCTCTTCCTCTACTTCTGGATCGCTTTCGGACTGAGTTTTATCGGCTCCCTACCCATCGGCTTGATCACGCTCAACATCGTCCAACGCAGTATTCAAAAGGGAAAGCCCGCGGGGATGATGATGGCCCTGGGAGCGACCGTCATGGAGTGTATCTATCCCTACGTGGCCCTGTTGAGTCTGGATACGCTGGTGGAAAACGTGGTCTTTGACCAATCCATCCAGATCGTGGGAACCCTCGTTTTTTTTGGAATGGGCGTGTACTACCTCCGCAAGGAATCCAGGCCGCCACTGCCGGTGGCCCAGTACGACCGCCGCGATTTTTTTCGGGGGGTGGTAGAGGCCAAGATGAATGTTTTGGTTGTGCACTTCTGGAACTTTCTGGCACTGTGGTTGGAGGCCGATGGCATCGCGCT
>CALCCH010000220.1 GCA_937899855.1 uncultured Saprospirales bacterium
CCCATACCAACCCACCGTCCAGCCCCCCAGCCGGTCAAAGCGTTTGGAAAACTCCCCCCGCGGCCGCCAAAACCGACTGCTCACCCCGCGCTCCTCGCTCCCGATCCAACTGCCCTGCGTATTGAGGCGAAAGCCCTTTTGCTCGACGTCCACCTGCCACCCCTGCCGCAAGCCCCGGTAAGCCGATTCCTGGCTGTAGCTGCCCAGCTCGTAGGCGATGCGCCCCCACTTCTCCCGCCGCAGCCCGATGCTGCTCGCCACAAAATGCTGCTGCCGTCGGATGCTGTCGGTCGTATTGGGATTGGCCGTCAGGTTCCAGTCGCGGGCAAATTCGGCGGGGCGGTAGGGGTTGAGGGCCGAAAAATCCCGTTGGACAAACTCGTAATCCACCTGCGCCAGTAGGCCCCATTTGCCGGTCTCTCCCCCCAGTTGCTTGTCGTAGCGGTAGCTGGCAAAAGCCGCGACTCCCTGGTCGTCGGCCTCGTCGAGGCTGGAAAAACGGTTGGGATCCCGGTTGCTCAGTGCGACTTCGGTACTGATGCTAGCGTGGGAGCTGATCTGGTAGTCCGCTCCCAGGCTAAAGAGCTGGCGCTGCTCGGGAGGAATGAGGCGGATCAGGGGCTCGTAGGCGCCCCGGGGCGTACAGGTCAGTGGGTCGGGGGCTACCCAGCGGTAGACCCGGCCGTTGGCGGTATTGTTGACGTCGAGTACGTAATTGCCCTGGCCCTGCCCCAGGAGCAAAAAAGAGGCGGTGTACTGGGCACTGTCCGCGCTGGTGGTGTACACCAGCACGCGCTCGCCATCGCCCCCGCAGGTGTAGCTGGTGTCCACCAGCTTGTAGCTGATCCGAAAGGCGCTGTATTCTTCGATGCTGTCCAGGCTGGAGCTGACGGAGCGTTCGAGCCGGTCGCCGGCGTCGAAGAGGGCCCGGCGCTGGAGGCTGTCCAGGTCGGCGGCGGCTCCGGAGTTTTTGCTGTCTTGCTCGGAGTACAGGTTGAGGTGGAGTCGCAGCTTGTCGGTTTGGTATTCCGCATTGGCGGCCATGAGGGAGCGCAGGTAGTTCTGATCGTTGTACTCAAATTCGACGATGATCCGCGTATCCTTGGTAATGAGGCGCCGATTGGTAAAGGTGACGTCTCCCCGGTTGTAGTCGATGGTGTAGTCGGCGTCCAGGCCTCGGGTCAGGAGCAGCCCGTCGATGTACACCTTTTCCGTACCCGCCAGGATGATGATAAAGGTCTCCCCCTCGTTGCCCCGCAAGCGGTAGGGGCCCTGGTTGCCCTCCTGTTGGACGATGAAGTTGCGGGCAAATTTACCCCGCGCAATGGCCACGCTGGCTTTGCTCGACAATTGCCCCCGGCCCAAGTCCATCCGGTGGCTCAGGCTGGCCCCCTGTAGCTTCTTGAAGTAGTTCATAAAGCGGCTCTTGGGTCGCGCCAGTTCGTAGTCGCCCGCGATGAGGAGGCTTTCTTTGCGTTTGAGTTGGATAAAAATCCGGTCGAATTCCTGCAATTGTTGGGTATTGCCCTCGGGTTGGAGGGGGATGTTTTGATCCGAAATGGCGGCCACGATCTCGATATCGTCGCCCAGGGTACCCGACATCCGCAGGTTGAAATTGGAGTTGACCACCAGGCTCTGGCTGTTGCCAAAAGAGACGCCATTGGTGTAGCTGCCGTCGTACTGGAGCCCCTGAAAGCTGATGAGTTCGCTGCCCAGTTCGTAGGGGGTGTAGTTGAAATCGGCGTAGCTGCCGTCGGGGCTCGCCTGGATTTGGCTGCTGTCGAGGTGGCGGTAGCTGCGGCGGAGGTCAAAGGGAAAAACGCGGTAGCGAATTTCGACCGACTCGTCCGTTGGGGCGGGGGGGGTAGCGGGGGGCTGCCAGTAAATGCGTTGGCCTTCCACCCGGTAGCGATCGGCGGGGAGGGGCTCCTCCTGGGGCAGTAGTAGGACCCGAACGGAACCCGGCACGATGGTCAGCGAATCGAGGAGCAGGGCCGGTCCACTGGGTACCACCCGTCGAATCCGCAGATTGGACAAGGAGGTATCCTGAGCCAGTGCAGTACTGGCCCCGAGAAGTAGACAAAAGCTCCAACACCAGTAAAATCGATTCATAAGCAAGTGGTGCCTGGCGGTTGGGTGAACCGCTATTTCCCTTCTTACAACGCAAAGATGGGGATTAGTTGCATAAATCCCCGTCCTTGGGCCCCCGGAGCGTCAAGAAGCTGACTTTTACCCCCGCCCCCAGCAAAAAGGCCAGCACCCACGGGCGCTGGCCTTCGACAGACAAACTTAGTTTATACTTAAAAGTCGCTTAGAATTGAATGGTCCGACTCACCTCGGCACTACCCGCGCTGTTTTTGACCCGGATGACCACCGTATTGGCCCCCCGCTGGAGCGAAATACTGGTCGTAATTCGCTTATTGGACGGGTTAAAGGTAAAGCCCGTGAAAGCCTGCCCGTTGACCGTCACGGTCACCTGGTTCTTGCTGCTGCTGCCCGTCGTCTGGGCCTCGATCAGGCTAGAGCCCCGGTTGGGTTCGAAGGGGTCGAGGGTGGGCTCGCTGACGTTGAGGATGCGGACGGTCGGTTCAACTTCGTTGCCGCCGAGGTCGCCCGGTACGTACTTGATCGTCGTCCGTGCCGTTTTGCTGCCCGCGTCGTTTTTGGCCGTAATTTCCAACTGGTTTTCCCCCTTCTTGAGGTTGACGCCACTGGTCAGGCGATTGTTGGAGGAGTCGAATTCAAAGTTTTTCACCGCCACCCCGTTGAGCTTAAAGGTAATCTGCTCCTTCCGCTCCACATTGCGAATCCGCGCCTTGACCCGAATCCGCGCCTTGGCCACCGTGCTGCCCGGCGCCTGGGGGTAGAGGTACACCACTTCCGGCTTGGCCATGCTCACCACCGGGGGTTGGGAATACACCGTCGCCCGGTCCTCATCGCTGCCGTCCGCGTTGCTGGCCACGACCCGAATGGTATTTTCGCCCTTGCGCAGGTTCGTCGTCGCCGTCAGGGTGCTCCCGCTAAAGCTAAAGTTGTCCTGACGCTTGCCATTGACAAAAAGCTGGATGTCGCTCTTGCGCTTGACGTTTTTGATCTGCGCTTTTACTGCCGTGCTGCTGCTTTTTACCGTACTCTTATTGGTGGGCTGACTGATGCTTACCGTCGGTGGGGTCGCCACCGGGGGGCGGTAGTACACCTTCACCTGATCTTCATCGCTGCCGTCCGCATTGCTGGCCGTAAGCCGCAGCAGGTTTTCGCCCTGGCGAAGACTGGCGGTAGCACTAAAACTCGTCCCGCTAAAGTTAAATTTGCTCTGCTCCCGTCCGTTGACGAAAAAGCGGACGTTCGAGCGGTTATTGATGTATTTGAATTGCGCTTTTACCGCGGTACTGTTGGTCGTCAAGGTGCTCCCGATGGTGGGCTGGCTGATGCTCACCGTTGGTGGGGTCGCCACCGGGGGCTGGTAGGTAATCACCTTGCTGTCCTGATCGCTGCCGTCGGCATTTTGTGCTTTGACGACGATCGTATTTTTTCCCGCGCGCAGCTTGAGCGACGCCCGGAGCAAACGGGTACTGGCGTTGTAGTCGAAGCCGCTGACCGCCTTGCCGTTGAGGGTCAGGCTGGCCTCCCGACCGCTGCTGATGTTGCGAATATCCGCTTGCAGGGCGATGGTGGGTTCGCGGCTGGTGCTGCTGGTGGGGCGGGTAATGACCACCTGGGGGGGATTGCGGACCCGAGTGTACCGAATGGTATGTTGGTCCTCATCGCTCCCGTCCGCATTGCTGCCGCGTACCACGATGGTATTGCTACCTTCCTGGAGGGTCAAATTGGCGGTGACGATATTGCTGCGGGCATCGTAGTTAAAACGCGTGAAGGAGCGTCCGTTCAGCGTGATGCGGATGTCCGACTGCCGTTCGACGTACAGTATTTTGGCCTCCAAACTGACCGTCGCACTACTCGACGTGCTGCTGCTGGGCCGCGTAATGGTTACCTGGGGGGGGCGCTTGGGACTATCGAAGCGGATGCTGTGGCGATCCGTATCGGATCCGTCGTCGTTGACGGCCTTGATGACGATTTCGTTGTTGCCCAGGCTGAGGTTGAGGTTGGCCTGGAGCAGGTCCGAACTCGGATTGTAGCTAAAGTTGTCGTTTACGCGGCCGTTGAGGGTCAGGGTGATTTGGTCCTTGCGGTCGACGTGTTTGATGCGGGCCTCCAGCGCCACCCGTCCGTTGCGCGTACTGCTGGCTGTGGGCTGGGTGATATCGACCTGCGGTGGTGTCACCGGATTGATGACCACCTTGGTGTAGCGAATCGTCACCGATTCCTGGGCATTGCCCACGCGGTTGCTGGCTTCGATGGTCACGTTGTTGCTGCCCTCGCGCAGGGTGATGCGCTGTTCGAGGATTTCGTCCCGGAAGCTAAAGTTGTGCTGCCGCTTGACGTTGAGGTAATAACGGATGTCGCTGGCCCGGGAGACGTTGCGGAGGCGGGCCCGGATATTGTAATTCGCT
>CALCCH010000221.1 GCA_937899855.1 uncultured Saprospirales bacterium
TCGTGGCCCGCGTCAGGACGATCAGTGGCCCCGCCGGCCGGAAGTCGGGAACCGGGCGGAAGGGCTGGGCACCCGCCCAAAGGCCCTTGGCCCGTTGGGCGACCAGGTAAAGGGTCCACTGCTGCTCGGATTGCTGGCAAAAACGCTGGAACAGCTCACTCTGGGCAAAAAAACGACGGGCCGCCGCTTCCTCTTCCCAGATGGCAAACAGGCAGTAGGTCGAGAAATCGGGCCGGAGGCTGAATCCTTCGCCCGCTCCCGATCCCATCAATTTAAAAAACTCCAAACCCCCGATTTGCTGAAGCGGAGCCGTCGCCCGCTGCATTTGGGCGAGGGCCCACAACTTTTTGCCCCAACCGGCGTATCGAAAAAAGGTAACCGTAGTGATCTGCGTCTTCATATAATCAGTACTTGCTAGCGGATAGTGCCTCCTTGGGTACGAATACTCCTTTGGTGAGTCTGGAAAAGTAAAAAAGATTAATATGAGGCACAATGGTAATATTAATGCTGCTTATCCTTATTTTCGTTCATCCTGTTGAATCCTTTCAATCCTCAAAAACTGTTCTACCGATGAAACCCTTTTGTAAAGTCGCCACGCTCTTCCCGCTTCTCTTATTGTCCGTTCTTCTGACCACTTTTAGCGCCTGTAAAACGGATTCCAAGGCCAAAGTGATCTCGGAAAGTGCCCGCGAATACGTTTACGCTTACACTTCCGGCCGGATTTCGATCGCACAACCAGTCCGGGTGAGCTTTGCCGATCCGGTGGTCGGACCCGAGGAAGTGGGCGAACAAACCAGCTCCAACTTACTCCGGCTGCGTCCCCAAGTGGCGGGCACTACCCGCTGGGAAGACGAACGTACTTTGATTTTTGAACCCGATCAATGGCTCGACTCTAAAACATCTTATGTGGCAACAGTCCAGCTCTCCGAATTGTTTCCCAACGCACCGGAGGATGCCCGCAGTTTTGAGTTTGGTTTTCAAACCCGCGAACAACACCTCGAGGTCTACGTCGATGGCCTGGAAGCCGCCGCGGGCAATGACCTCCGCCAGCAACAGCTCCGGGGAGCGGTTTACACCGCCGACGTCGTCAAAGCGGAGGCCCTCGAAAAATCGGTTCGGGCCGTACAAACGGGCAATGCCCTACCCCTCGAATGGGTCCACGATACCGATCAGATGAAGCACCAGTTTGTGGTCAAAAACGTAGTGCGGGGTGAGGAATCGGGAGTGGTAGAGCTCAATTGGAATGGCAATTTGTTGGGACTGTCGGAATCCAATCGCAAAACCGTGGAGGTACCCTCCCTGGGTGAGTTCAAGGTGATGGACGCCCGCATCGTCCAGGAGCAAGAACAGTACATTCTGGTTCAGTTTTCCGATCCCCTACAAAGCAATCAGGACCTGACGGGAATGGTGCGTATCGACGACTATTCCGGTCAGTTGCGCTATACCGTCGATGGCAACCAACTCCGGGTGTATCCCGCCGGCCGGATCAACGGACAGCGGCGGGTCAACATTCAGGGCGGCATCCGCAACGTCCTCAAAGCCAAGATGAAAAATCCCAGCATTTGGGACCTGGCCTTTGAAGAATTGGCCCCCCAAGTTCGCCTGGTGGGAACGGGAGTCATCTTACCCCAGTCGGAAGGTCTGATCTTTCCCTTCGAAGCGGTCAACCTCCAAGCCATCGACGTTGAAGTCTTTAAGATTTATCACAACAACATCCTCCAGTTTCTCCAGTCCAACTACCTGTCGAGCAACAGCAACCCCTACGAACTCGAACGCGTGGGGCGCGTGGTACTGCAAAAGAAGATCAACCTGCGCTCGCTCAATGCCGGCGCCCAGGCCCGCAATGGCACCAGCAATTGGTCGCGTTACGCCATCGATCTGGGGCAAATGATCGAGCAGGATCCCCACGCTGTCTACCAAGTGAGAATTGGTTTCCGACCCGAGTACAGTACCTATACTTGCAACACGGCCATGGCCGTCACGGCGAGCAATCGCGAGGCCTCACCCTACACCGAGGAGGGCGAAATTCGCAGCATCTGGCGGGACGATTATTACGGCATCGGCGGCTACTACGACGATTTTACCTGGGAACACCGCGAAGACCCCTGCTTTCCCGCTTACTTCAATACCGAGCACTTTGTCCGGCGCAACGTCGTGGCCTCCAACTTTGGGATCGTCTCCAAATTGGGTAAAGACGGAACGGTATTTACCGCCGTCTCCGACCTGCTGAGCACCGAGCCCCAGCCCGGAGTGACCCTCGATTTCTACGATTTTCAGCAGCAACTCATCGCCCAACGCAGTACGGATGGCGATGGCATCTACCGGGGGAAGTTGGACCGCAAGCCCTTCGTGGTGGTAGCCAGCAAGGACGGTCAAAAGGGCTACTTGCGCATGATGGATCCCAATGCCCTCTCGCTCAGTAAGTTCGACGTAGGAGGTAGCGTAGTCCAAAAAGGCCTCAAGGGCTTTTTGTACGGCGAACGTGGGGTGTGGCGCCCCGGTGATACCCTCTTCCTCAATTTCGTTCTGGAAGATCAGGCGCAAAAACTCCCCGCTGATTATCCCCTGTCCTTCGAGCTCTACGATGCCCGCAACCAATTGCAGGAGCAATTTACGACCAGCAAAAACGTCAACCGCATCTATCCCCTCCAAGTCACTACCGAGGCCGACGATCCCACGGGCAACTGGCGGGCGGTGGTCAAAGCGGGTGGGGCTACCTTTAGCAAAACCCTCAAGGTGGAAACGGTCAAACCCAACCGCCTCAAAGTACAACTGGATTTTGGGGGCGAATCGCTGCGCAACAGCAATGGCAGCGTCGCGGGTGACCTCCAGGTCAATTGGCTCCACGGGGCCCCAGCTCGCAACCTCAAGGCCGTCACGGAGGCCGTATTGAAAAACCAACGCACGCGTTTTCAAAAATATGGCGACTACGTTTTTGACGATCCCGCGCGCAAGTACCGCGGCGAGGCCCAGACGATTTTTGATGGCCAGGTCGACGATCAGGGACGCGCCCGAATCAGCGCCTCCTTGGTGAAAAACACCCGCGACCTGCCGGGTAGGATGCGCGTGAGTTTCCGTACCCGAGCCTTCGAAAATGGGGGCGACTTTAGCGAAGACAATTACAGCATCGATTACGATCCCTTCACCGCCTACGCCGGGGTCTCCATTCCCAAGGATCAGTACCGCCAGAAACGCCTCGACATCGGCGAGGCCCAAAACATCGACTTTGCCCTGGTGGACGTCGACGGAAAGCCCCTGGCCAATCGCGGACTGGAAGTGGGCTTGTACCGGGTCAATTGGAGCTGGTGGTGGGAACGCGACAATTCGCGAATCAGCCGCTACAACAGCTCCACCCACCTCAATGCCCTCGAAAAGGTGAGCCTCCGGACCAACAGTCGCGGACTGGCCCAGTGGCCGGCCAAGGTGGAGCGTTGGGGCCGCTACCTGATCCGCGTGTGCGATCCCGAAACCGGTCATTGCTCGGGCGATTTCTTCTACGCGGGTTATCCCTGGTACGACGACGACAATGGCTCTGGCAATCGCGAGGCGGCTTCGATGTTGGCCTTTATGTCGGATAAAGAAAAATATCAGGTCGGAGATGAGGTGACCCTGACCGTGCCCACCAGCGGGGTGGGACAATTGCTCATCTCGATCGAATCGGGTTCGAAAGTCTTGGAAAGCTACTGGCGACCCGCCGCGGAGGGAGATACCAAATTTACCTTTACGGCTACCGAAGAGATGTCGCCTACCGTTTACGCCCACGTCACCCTAATCCAACCCCATTCTCAGTCCGAAAACGATTTGCCCATTCGGATGTACGGGGTCATTCCCATCGAAGTAGAGGACGAAAAGACCCGCCTGAGCCCCCAACTCAAGATGGCCGACGTGCTGCGCCCCGAAGAAAAAGTCAGCATCGAAGTGTCGGAGGCACGGGGCCAGCCCATGGCCTATACCGTAGCGGTGGTCGACGATGGCTTGCTTGACCTGACCCGCTTCAAGACTCCCGATCCCTGGAATTCCTTCTACGCCCGCGAGGCGCTCGGCGTTCAGACCTGGGATGTTTACAACGACGTGCTGGGTGCCTACGGTGGCCAGTTGGAGCGCCTGCTGAGTATCGGGGGCGACGATGCGGTGGCGGTAGAAAAAGGAAAAAATTCGGCCAATCGCTTCAAACCGGTAGTCGTTCACTTTGGCCCCTTCTTCCTGGATAAGGGCGAACAGGCCAAGCACGAATTTGTGATGCCCAACTACGTGGGCTCGGTCCGAACGATGGTCGTGGCGGCTAACCAGGGCGCCTACGGCAATGCGGAGAAAACCTGTCCGGTTCGCAAGCCGCTGATGGTGCTGGCCACCCTGCCCCGCGTACTGGGGCCGGGCGAACAGTTGTCCCTACCCGTCAACGTCTTCGCGATGGAGGATAAGGTAAAGTCGGTCCGGGTCACGGTCGAAGAAACCTCGGGCCTCGTCAACTTTGCGGGTGCCCGCGAACGGAGCTTGAGCTTTGACCGCCCCGGTGATCAAATGGTCAATTTTGAGCTCTCGGTGACCGAGCGCATCGGTGTCGCCAATTTCAAAATTACGGCCCAGGGGAATGGCGAGCGCGCCAGCCAGGAAGTAGAAATCCTGATCCGCAATCCCAACCCCTACACCACCGACATTGTGGAGGGCTCGATCGCCACCCAAGCTGAATGGGACAGCCAGTACCAAGCCATTGGGGTGCGGGGGACCTATTCTACTGTGCTGGAGGTATCCACCATTCCTCCCCTCAACCTGGCGGATCGCCTGCGCTACCTCGTCCGCTACCCCCACGGCTGTATCGAGCAAACCACCTCCGCGGCTTTCCCCCAGCTCTACGTAGGCCAGCTGATGGAGCTCAACGAAAAGCAACAAAACGAGATCCGCTACAACATCAGCGCGGCGATCGATAAGCTGCGGAACTTTCAAAACAATGACGGTGGCTTTTCCTACTGGCCCGGGGAGGGTTCCGCCAGCGACTGGGGAACCAACTACGCCGGTCACTTTCTGGTGGAGGCCAAACAAAGTGGTTATTCCGTCTCTTCTCTACTGATCGACCGTTGGGTCACCTTCCAACGCAACGCCGCCCGTCGTTGGAATCGCGCCGACGAAGGTACCTACGGCAGTCAAAATAGTATGGTGATGCAGGCCTATCGCTTGTATACCCTGGCCCTGGCGGGTAAGGCGGATCTGGGAGCGATGAACCGCCTCCGGGAGATGAACAACCTGAGTGCCAATGCGGCCTGGCGACTGGCGGCGGCCTACAGCCAGATTGGCAAACCCGAGGTGGCTCAGAACCTGATCCAAAACCTGGATACCCGCATTCCCGATTACGTAGAGCTGTCCTATACCTACGGCAGTGGCTTGCGCGATCGGGCGATGGTGCTGGAAACGCTTACGCTGATGGGCGAACAAAGCAAGGCGGCCCGGGTGGCCAAGAGCATCGCCGAGCAACTGGGCGCGCGGCGTTGGTACGGCACCCAGACGGTGGCTTATTCCTTGATGGCCATGGCCAAATTTGTGGGGAAGGAGGACCGCAACAACCAGCTAAAGTTTGCCTATCAAATGGGCAGTGGACAATGGACCGAGTCCAGCGCTACCACGCCCATGATGCAGGTCGAACTGCCTGAGGCTGGGGGAGCCAGCAAGGTGAAAAATCAATCCGGTGGGACCCTCTTTTGCCGCCTCATCAGCCGGGGGCAGCCCCTTGTCGGTGACCAAACTGCCACGGCCAATGATCTCAAGATCGCCGTCCGCTACCGCAATCTCAACGGCAGCGACCTCGACCCCAGCCAGATCACCCAAGGAACGGACTTTATCGCCGAGGTAAAAGTGACCAATCCGGGAACCCGCCAGCGCTACTACCGCGAGATGGCCCTGGCCCAAGTCTTTCCCTCCGGCTGGGAGATCCTCAATACGCGCATGAGCGATGTCCAACGTTTTCAGGACAGCTCCCGCCCCACCTATCAAGACATTCGGGACGATCGGGTGTACAGCTATTTTAACATCGGCTCCCGGAAAAGTCAAACCTACCGGGTGCAGCTCAATGCGGCTTACCAGGGCCGTTACTACCTGCCCAGCCTGAGCTGCGAAGCGATGTACGATCATACGATCAGTGCCCGCGAGCCCGGCCAGTGGGTGGAGGTCGTCCGCCCGAGCGATCTGTAAGGATCGCCTTCCTAAAGTTGCTGCCTACCCCTTTCCGGCCCAGCCGGGGAGGGGTAGTTTTTTGTTATCCACCGCCGTGGTAATCTCCCTGCAACCTTTGTACAATGGCCCTGTCTCTTCCAACAGTCAATTACTTAAAAACAGCTATTATGAAAAAAATATGTTCCCTATTCCTGGCTTTTACTTTTCTCTCCCAATTTACTTTCGCCCAGTGGAAAAGCGAAGACCGCATCCGTGGCAATGGCAATCCCACATCGGAAGACCGAGCGGTCAGCGGCTTTGATGCCATCCTGGTCAAGGATGGCCTCGATGTGTACCTCCACCAAAGCAATGAAGAAAAGGTCACCGTAGAGGCGGACGACAACCTCATCGGATCCATCCGGACCGAAGTGGTCGGCAACAAATTGGTGATTCACTCCGATAAGTACTACACCGATTACAAGACCCTCCGGATCGATGTGTGGTTCAAAGACTTGGAAAGCATTACCACCTCGGGCGGCTCTGATTTGACGGCGGAAGGGACCCTCCGCCTCGATGAGCTGACCCTCTCCAGTTCGGGCGGATCGGATATCGAACTCGACGTGGAAACGGGAACGTTGCACTGTAAAAGCAGCGGCGGATCGGACATTGAGCTGACCGGTACGACCAAGGAACTGCACGTACAGGCGAGTGGTGGATCAGACATCGATGCCGACCAACTGCGGTCCGAGTACTGCTGGGTAAAGACCTCCGGGGGAGCGGACGCCTCCGTACACGCTTCGCAGGAGGTGAAGGTTTCCGCCAGCGGATCGAGCGACGTCGACGTTCGGGGTGGTGCCCGGGTCGTCTCGCAAAGCGTTTCCGGTTCTTCCGACGTTAACTTCCGCTAAACTCATTTGGCCATCGGTTAATCTGGGAAGTCACATCCCGAATTAACCGATGGCGTTTTATTCCCCTTGCCCTACATCCCCATCTTGACAAAGCGCAACTGTGCCTTTTTCGGGTGCGCATCGGCCAAATGGATCACGTACATCCCCGCGGGCAAGCCCGCAAGGTCCACTTCCACCGAATTCAATCCCACTCCCGTACGCAATGTTTTTTGCAAGACCGCAACTCCTCGAACATCGTATACCGTGAGGGGAAAATCTCCGGCCTGCGGACTCTCCCACAGTACGGTTAGCCGATCGCTTGCCGGGTTGGGGAAAAGCTGCTGGAGGGCCAAGCTGCTGACCGCTCCCTGCCGTAGGTTGGGGGCACTGCCGCTGGGTACCAAGACCACTCCAAGCTCATCGTCCTCGACTCCCGTACAACAAGTCCCATTGCTTGGACTACTATCGCTGTCCATTTCGTTGAGCCCGATCACCTGGGCGTAGGGAAGGATGTCCGAACTGGCTTGTACCGTAAACAAATTAAAGGTGATGCTTGCCGCTCCGTTGGGCCCCACTTCGCCCACTTCCCACACCCGTGCACCGTAGGGGACGTAAGTACCCTGGGAAGCGCTGAATTCATTGCCGCCCTGGAAAACGCTACCGTCGGGTTGGGGAAACTCAATCCGTACGTCGGTGGCCGGGGCATCGCCCCGATTGTTGACCGTCAAAGTAACGGAAAAGGGTTGCCAGGGGTGAAACTCCGTCAGACTAGCCGTCATGGCCAATTCCAAGTCCACTCCACCATTATCAAGCGTATCGCTGGATACGACGGTGACGTCAAAATCGCAAAAGCTTTCGTTGCCGCCAAAGTCCAGGGCGCGGTATACCACGGTGGTCGTTCCGAGGGGGAACTCAAAAAGTCCCGGGAGGAAGTTGGGGATAAAGATCGCCAGTCCACAGTTGTCGGTGGCGCTGGGGAGGGGCCAATCGACGGTGGTACCGTTCTGGTCCGTACTGACGGTAATATCGGCTGGGCAATTGCTGATGACCGGGGCGATCTGATCGGGCTGGCAGGGATCGCCGGGGCCATCGGTCAAGCTCCAGTCGTCGACGGTCAGCTCAAAATCTCCCGTTTCCTTGAGGGCGCGAGCCTCCACAAAAGCTGTACCCGCTGGGGCGGTAAAATTAATCTCGACCCTTTCGAAGATCGATCCCTTGGGAACAAATTCGACCAGCGTCACGAGGGGTTGCCAGCTAGCGGTCAGAAACTTGAGGCTGAGGTAGGCTTTGGGAGGTGCCCCGGTAGTTTTGGCAAAGGCACTCAGGGTGTAGCTCCGCCCCGCCTCGGCGGGTAAGTTTTGCAAAATACTCCCCGCTCCAGTACCATTCAGAACCACCGCATTGTTGCCCCCGTTGGCATCGCTG
>CALCCH010000222.1 GCA_937899855.1 uncultured Saprospirales bacterium
CGCCGGCTTGTTTCGAACTGCCGATCCAATTGCCACGCCGTACGATAAATTCGCGGGCTTTGTTGGGGCGAGGTACGCCGCTGATGATGTTGGGATCGCCGAAGTGGAAGGTAGAGCCATCCTCTTTGGTGATTACCCAGTAGTCGTCGTAGCTGTCGATGTTGTTGGGATAAAAGTAAAATTTCCAGGGGACGTACTTTTCGGCCTGGAATTCCCAGTAGAGTCCGTCGCGGTTGGTACAGATCAACTTGGTGCTGTTGCTGCCGTCGATGAGGTAAAAGTCATCGTCTTCGCGGGTACCGGTTTGTTTGTTATCGGCCACAATTTTGGGGACGCTGAGGTTCCAGCCGAGGCCCAGCGAGCTGGTGGCTCCGTACTGGTTGATGTGCTGGGCGCGTTTGAAGGCACCCTGGTTGCTGTAGTTGAGCGAGATGCCGTAGGAGAGGGTCCGGGCCGAGATACTCGCTATCGGTACGGAAAAGGCCACCTTGCCGGTCACCTCGTTGATCGAGCCCTGAATCAGACCCTCGATGCTTTCGCCCGAGTTAAAGGGCGTACTTTGGGGAAGGCTGACCACATCCTCTTCGGACTCCTGGGTCATGTTTTGACCAAAGGAGGCCTGACCATCGCCGGGCGGCGTATCGCCCCGCGGCTCGCTTTGTTCGAGGACCTCGATTTCGACTTCCTGATCGGTGAGTACTTGTCCGCAGAGCATCGCGCTCCACAGGACGAGCAGAAATAGGGGAATGTACGTTTTCATTGATAAGGTTTTATAATAGGAAATAGAGAATAAGCAATGGTTTAGGGAAACAGATTTCCCAGGCCGTCAAGGGGGATAAAACCCTTCGGCTAAAAAAGTAGACGAAGACACGCTCCTACAAATTCCCAACGAGGGAAGGAGAAAAGATGAACACCATTACAAGCCGCGCGGCTTGAATGAAAATCCTACTTGGTGGTGGAAAATAATGACTTACGTAATTGTATTTGCTTGGGAAGCAGTACCAGGGGCAGTTGCGATGGCACTACTGATGTTGATTGCTGGTCATTAATTGGTGGCGGAGGGTTTTCTGAGGACGATTAGTTGCTAGTATCGCTCCCCCACATTATATTTTTAGCAAGTTAAATATTTTATGGATGCTACGGAATTTTTACCCTAATTTTTTGGTGCAAATTCCCGCGTGCCCAAGCGGCTACCACGAGAAAGGGTGACCCCATCGAGTCACCCCCTGGAGGAACAACAATTATAATCTCATGAAAGAATTCCTCCGATCATCTTTTGTTCGACACGCACCAGCGTGGCCTCAGCGTTGGACCAGTCGCAGCTCCAATCGTTGCCAGGGTGGGGCCGCTCCCTCGGAGGGCTGCTTCGCCCCGTATCCCCGGGCTGTAATCTGACTGGCCGCCACCCCCAATTCCAAGAGCCTCAGTTTGACCAAGGCCGTCCGCTCGTTCGTCAGCCGCAGCCGATCCGCCTCCGTTCCTTCCGCCCCGAGGTGCCCCGCAATTTCTACCACCAAGCCCGGATGGGCGCGCAGCACTTCGGCCAACTCATCGACCTCGGCCCAATCGCCCGTGACGGGTTCGGCCGTACCCGCCGCAAAGCGCAAACGCTCGAACGGAAAAATGGGGAGGGTGGCCCCCGTTTCCTCCGTGGGCTTTGCGGTGAGGTAGGCGCGCAAACGATCCGACACCGAAGCCGTCGCTTGTTCCACTACTTCCGTCACCGTCGGTACTATTTCCTCGGCGGAGGGCTCGGTCGTTTCCACGGCGGGCTCGCGACTCAGTAGCCAGTACACCCCCGCTCCCAGCAACAGTACCAGTAGGGTAGGTACGATGAGCTGGACCAGCGAGCGTCCCATCGCCTTTGATTCGTCGACGGCCGCCTCGGCGCTTTCCAGGACTTTTTTTCCCAGGTCCTCTTCCCAATTGTCAGTTGCCATGGTGTGAATGGTGTTGCTTGTACTTGCTGAAATTAAGCAATCTGGGGAACATATAAAAATGGCTTTCTTGGAACCGTGCTGCCCTCAGACGCGTTCGACGGCCCGCCGACCGAAGAAGGTGGCCACGGCAAAGCCGGAGATTAGGTGCCAGATGCCCCACCAGGCCGCGATGAGGGCCATGCCCCCCAATCCTTCGAAGAAATTAAAGATCAGCACCAGGGCCAGTCCCGAATTCTGAATGCCGGTCTCAATGGTGATGGCACGGGTATTAAAGGCGCTCAGGCCAGCGAGCCGGGCGTAGCTAAAGCCCAGGAGGAGGGCGAGGGTGTTGTGGACGAAGACGAAAAAGAAAATGGGGCCAAAGACGGCATTGCCCAACAGGTCCAGGTTGCCGGCGATGCCAAAGACGACGAAGGCCAGAAAGATCAGCATGGAGAGGATGCCCACCGGGCGTTTGACCCGTTCGGTGGTGAGGGGGAAGCGTTCCCGCGTAACCATGCCGAGAAATAAGGGGACCAGGATGATGAGGAAAATGGTGCGGACCATGTCAAAAATATCCACGGAGATGAGCGAGGCCAGGGCTTCGGTGCCGGGGATAAAACCGGACCAGAAGCGGAAGTACAGTGGGACGGTAATGGCGGCGCCCAGGGTAGTGATGGAGGTCATCAGCACGGAGAGGGCGGAGTTGCCCTTGGCCAGGTGGACCATAAAATTGGAGACGTTGCCGCCGGGGCAGACGCCGACCAGCATCATGCCGAGGGCGACGCTGGCGGGGGGCTGAAGGAGGAGGATGACACCGAGGGTGAGGACGGGGAGGAAGAGGAGTTGGGAACTGAGCCCCACGAGGGGGGCTTTGGGCTGGCGGAAAATGCGCCAAAAATCCCCCAGGCGGATGTCCAGGGCCACGCCGTACATGAGAAAGGCCAGGCAAAGATTGAGGACGAAGAGCTGGTCCTGGTTAAAATTGATTTTTATCGCGTCTATATTTTCCATGAGTTATTTGTTTAGATGCCCGCTTCCCATCCGTGGAGGTCCCCCCACCGCTGCGTCTTCCGATCCTGGCGTAGCCAAACATAAGGAAAAAGGCAGGAAATTTTAAATGTTACATTTTTTCCCCTCGCCATTAGAATTCCACAAACTGTTATTGTAAATTGAGCAACAAGCGCTTGTCATTCTGCGTAAGCGCTAGAGGAAGGAGTTGATTTGATCATAGTCCGACGCATTCAATACCACCATCTAAGCCAACTCAAACTACGCTACTCGCCCGCCGGTGGGAGCCATATCTTCCGTAATTTATTGTAGAAAGTCTATCTATCATGTCGAAAATCTTCAAATGGGGCATCATCGGTTTAGGAAAAATTGCCCACAAGTTTGCGCAAGACCTACAGAGCATCCCCAATGCCACCCTGCACGCCGTGGCCTCCCGGACGGAGGAAAAGGCCAAAACCTTTGCCATGCAGTACAACGTCCCCAATTTTTTTGGTGGCTACGAACACCTCTTTAAATGCCAAGACCTGGATGTCATCTACATCGCCACCCCCCATTCGCTGCACTGCGACAACGTCCTGATGTGTTTGGAGCACCAAATTCCCGTCCTCTGCGAAAAACCGATGGCCCTCAACGCCTCTGAGGTCAAAAAAATGGTGACCCTGGCCAAATTCCAAAAGACTTTCCTGATGGAAGCCCTCTGGACCCGCTTCCTACCCACCTCCACCAAGGTGCTCGAACTGATCTCCAAGGGCAAAATCGGCGAGATCAATTCCATCCGGGCCGACTTTGGCTTCAAAGCCCCGATGGATCCCCGCAGCCGCCTGTTCAACCAAAACCTCGGCGGGGGCTCCCTGATGGACGTTGGGATTTATCCCGTTTTCCTCAGCCTCCTCCTCCTCGGTAAGCCCACCAGCGTCAAAGCTTCCGCCGCCATCGGCCGTACCAACGTCGACGAAAGCTGTGGCATCCTCCTCAAATACGACAACAACCGGATGGCCATGCTCCACAGCTCGATCGTCGTCAATACCGGTACCGAGGCCCACATCTACGGCGAAAAGGGAACCATCCGCATCAATTCGCGTTGGCACGAACCCACCAGCATCACCCTGCTGCCCCACGGCGACGAGCCCAAGGACTATTTCTTCGACTTCGACAGCCACGGCTACCGCTACGAAGCCGAAGAGGTCATGCGCTGTTTGCGCAACAACCAGCTGGAGAGCGAGTGGATGAGCCTCGATTTTAGCCTCGACCTCATCGAATTGCTCGATACGATTCGGATGAAAGCCGGGATTTACTACCCCAAAATCGACAACTTTACCGAGGCGATCTCCGCCGCCGAAAGCATTAATTTCTCCATGAATTGATGACCTGGGTGGTCCCACTGAATCTCCCCACCGCAATGATGGCAGCACGTTTCATACTCGTCGTCTGTTGGTGCCTCCTCGGCCCGGCCCTGTCGGCACAGTCCACACTCCCGCCCCCCGAGGGGCCGCTCCGCAGCATCAGCTTTGGCTCCTGCAACAACCAGGCACAGCCCCAGCCCATGTGGCAGTTCGTCCGACAAAACCAGCCCCAACTGTGGATCTGGCTGGGCGACAACGTCTACGCCGATACCCGCAACCTGGAATTGATGCGCAGCAAGTACCAAAAGCAGAAAAACCACCCCGAATACCAAAAACTCCGGCGCGATTGCCAAATCATCGGGACCTGGGACGATCACGACTACGGGGTCAACGATGGGGGCAAGGAATTTCCCCAACGGGAACGGAGTCAGCAGCAGTTGCTCGATTTTTTGGACGTACCGGCCGCGGCTCCGGCCCGCCAGCGCCCGGGCGTTTACCAAGCCTACACCTACGGCGAAGGCGAGCAAAAGGTCAAGGTGATCCTGCTCGATACCCGCTACTTTCGCGATTCGCTCCGCATCCTGGGGCAGGGGCGGACCAAGCGCTGTTTGCCCAATTTGGAGGGGGACATCCTGGGGGAGGCCCAGTGGAAATGGCTGCGCGCCCAACTCACCGACAGCGATGCCAGTCTCCACCTCATCGGTTCGAGCATTCAGGTCATTCCCGAGCAGCACCGCTTCGAGAAGTGGGCAAATTTTCCGGGCGCCCGGAGCCGTTTGTTCGAATTGCTACGCGAAACCCAAGCCGCTCACGTGGTGTTTCTCAGTGGTGATCGCCACGTGGCCGAGGTATCGCGGTTTGAGCTGGACGGCTTGGCTACGCCGCTTTACGAAGTAACCAGCAGCGGCATCACCCACACCTGGCGCGAAAAACGCGAGGAGGACAACCGCTACCGCCAAGGTGAGCTCATCATCGAACGCAATTTTGGGGTCCTACAAATCGACTGGTCGGCGGAGCGGCCGCGCGTGATCGCCGAAATCCGGGGCGTGGGCAATGCGCTTTTACTCCAACGGGAACTGGACTGGTCGCCGGATTGATCCCCGCTTCGGGCCGCTTTATTGGTGGCGCCTTACAACTTCTGCTCCGCTTCCTTCGTTAAATCCATTGAAATTCGATGTCGTACCCCCAAACCCCACTATTTTGAAGCGTTCTGGGTTACTATTATTCCTTCTTTTCGGCCTGCTCTCCACCGCAGGGTCCCAATCCTTTACGGATTCCAACCTACCCATCCTCGTAATCGAAACCAACGGGCAGGTCATTCCCGATGAGCCCAAGATCACGGTCGAAATGGGGCTGATTGCCAATCCCGCGGGTGAGCGCAATGGCCTCGATGATGCCTTTCTGGGCTACGAAGGCTGGGCGGGGCTCGAAGTGCGCGGTTCTACCTCCCAGGAGTTGTTTGACAAAAAGTCCTACGCCCTCGAAACGCGGACCGCCACGGCGGACAACCGCAACGTCTCCCTACTCGGCATGCCCAAGGAAAACGACTGGGTGCTGCACGGGCCGTACAGCGACAAAAGCCTGATTCGCAATGCCTTGGCCTACCGCCTAGCTGCTTTGGTGACGGACTACGCACCCCGGATTCGCTTTGTCGAACTGGTGATCGACGGCTCGTACGAAGGGCTCTACTTGCTGACCGAAAAAATCAAACGCGATAAAAATCGGGTGGCCATTTCCAAGCTCCGGCCGGAGGACGAAAGCGGCGACCCACTGACCGGTGGGTACATCCTCAAGATCGACAAGACGACGGGGGTCAACAGCAGTGGTTTTGTCTCCGAGCATCCGCCCCGTCCCGGATCGACCCAACAAGTCTCCTTCTTGTACCACGAGCCCAAAGGGCGCGACATCACCGCGGTTCAGCAGGCCTACGTCCAGGGCCAAATTCGGGGTTTGGAAAATCTACTCCAAGGGTCCGACTACGCCGATTCCCTTCGGGGCTATCCCCAATATTTTGATCGGGCTTCTTTGGTCGATTATTTCATTGTCAACGAATTGTGCAAAAACATCGACGCTTACCGGCTCAGTACCTTCCTCGTCAAGGACCGCGACAGCGTGGACCCGCGCTGGCGAATGGGGCCAGTCTGGGATTTCAACACCGCTTTTGGCAACGTCGAATTTTGTGCGGGAGCGGCGGTGGAGGGCTGGGTGGTGGATTTTAATTCCGTTTGTCCCGACAATGCCTGGCCCGTGCCCTTTTGGTGGCAGCGTTTTTGGGCGGACCCGAGTTTTCGGCGGGCGGTTCGCAATCGCTGGTACGAACTGCGAGGCGACGTACTTTCGGACGGGCAATTGGAATTTTACCTCGACTCCCTGGGCCATACCATCGGTGAGGCCCAGCGGCGGAATTTCGAACGCTGGCCCGTACTGTCCAAATACGTTTGGCCCAATTGGTTCGTCGGCGATGCCCACGCCGAAGAAATGGACTATCTGAGCAATTGGTTGTCGGAGCGCACCGCTTGGATCGACGCGCAATTGGCCGCGCCCATTTCGAGTGACGTACCGGGGGGTGGGTCCTTTGTTCCCCGGGTTTCTCCCAATCCCTTCTGGCAAGAATTGCGTTTGGAGTACGCCACCCGCGGCGGTCAGGAAGTAGCGGTCCAGCTCTTCAACGCTCAGGGGCAATTGCTGCTGCACCAGGTCGATCGCGACCGTCCGGAGGGCGTCCATACCCTGGACCTGGCGGTCGCCGAATTACCCGCTGGTATCTATTTTTACCAACTCCGCATCGACGCCAATACCGTTGGGGAAGGCAAGCTCATCAAGGGGCGGTAAATCTAGGCCCGTATTCCCGCCGTCCTGGCACAATCTTTGTCGTTGCTTCCCCGAATCCCTACCCTCCGCGTAGCAAATTCCCATACCCTCCCAACCCCTTAGCGCAATGCCCACACTAGCCCAATTCAAGGGCCAGGCTTTTTTGGTATAGATTTTGAAAATACCTATATGTTTTATCGTCTATTTTACTCGGTGGCGAAGGAGTCTCCTTTCCGTTGTGGGTGAAGCGGCGATGCTCAAAAACTTCTCGAAAAAATCAAATCTAATGAATAAGCAGTTTTTACGTCCTCCCTTCGGCTTAGTCATACTTTTCAGTATTCTTTTCGTCTGCCGTCCCCAGTACGTACCGGCTCACCAAGCGACGGGCTCACTGAGCGTGGACGGAGCGGCGGCCTATCTCAGTTTAAACCGAGATTTGCGGGCCGTAGCCCGTGCGGGGGCCTGCTCGGCTCACTTGCCGGGTTGGGAACGTCTTTTTGCGCCTCCCGTCATCAACTCGGTCAGTGCCACTTCTCCGACGGATTGCGGGGTGAGCGACGGTACCCTCTTCGTTGACGCCACGGGCGATTCTCCCTTGGAGTACAGCGTCAATTTTGGCGGCAGCTGGCAACCCGACCCCAATTTTTCCGGTTTGCCCGCTGGTGATTACACCGTATTGGTACGCAATATCGGTGAAACGACGGAGGTCGCCTACGTCAACAATCCCGTGGAGCTGCGCGATCCCGCCGCTCCGACCATCTTTGGGGTTACCCAGACCGATCCTACCTCTTGTACCAATGCGGATGGGATTATTTCGGTGGGTGCTCTACCGGGGGTGGGTACGCCGGAGTACAGCGTGGACGAAGGGCAGACCTGGCAGAGCAGCGGTAGTTTTCCCAATTTGGCCAGTGGCAATTATTGGGTCTACGCCCGCAATGGCGACGGAACCTGCGTGACGCCCCACACCAACAATCCCATTCAACTGTTCGCCACCGCGGCACCGGGTATTCAATCCGTCACAACTACGGCTACTTCGGACTGTGGGGTAGACGATGGTGAAATTGTGATCGTGGGAACGGGCGGTGGTCCTTTGCAGTATTCGATCGACGGGGGTACGAACTGGCGCGCGGTAAATACTTTTGACGATTTGCCCCAGGGGGATTACGAGGTGGCGATCCGCAATGATGATGGGACCTGTACGGTACCGTATTTTGATAATCCCGTCCGGGTGGACGGACCGGTAACACCGGTTTTTGTCGACGTGCGGGCCAGTGATATTTCGGATTGTGCCGCGACGGATGGCAGTATTGAGATTCATACCGAGCCCGGGGTGGGCTTTGTGGAGTACAGCATCAATAATGGAACGGATTGGTCGGTAGACAGTAGCTTTACCGGTCTTCTACCCAATACCTACAACGTTCGCGTCCGTTATCTCGACGGTTCCTGCGAATTGGAGTACCGTTCGAATCCCATTACTTTTACCGACCCCGCCGCTCCGGTCATCGTGGCCATCGACTCTATCGATCCCACGGGTTGTGGCGGCGCGAATGGGGAAATCAGCTTTCTGGCTACCGGAGATCGGGACCTGTTGTACAGCATCAACGGTGGAACGGATTTTCAGAGCAATCCCGTATTTTCTAACCTCTCCGAAGGCAGCTACGATCCCTTGGTTGCCTACGCGGGTGGGGGCTGTACGGCTACGAGCCCGAGCATTACGCTCAGCAACGATGCGGGCGCCACTTTTATCCTGAGCGCGCTCGACGCTACGGCCTGTTTTGATGCGGCTGGCGCTTATGCCCTGGTTGCGAACAACATTCGCGTCGACGGGGCCGCCGTTGGAGCGGGCTACACCGTTAGTTACAGCTCTACGGAAGGCAGCTTTGCCAATAATACCAATCCCAATACGAACTTTTTCCCCAATACCAATGCGGTGGGCACTTACACGATCGACGTGATGGTCACCGAATTGGCGAGTGCTTGCTCGTCCACGACGAGTTTTGACCTGACCATTTCGGAACGCCCTGCGGTAAATCTCCAACCTGACTCGATTTGTCTGGGAGGCAGTACTAGCCTGAGTTCGGGCAGTCCTGGGGTCCACAACTGGTCCGTTTTATCGGGCGATGTCAACAGTTTGAGTTGTACCAACTGTCCCAGCCCCACGGCAAGTCCCAACCAGACGACGGTTTACGGACTGAGTTTGGTCAATCCCTTCCTCAGCAGTTGCGAGACGATCGACTCGGTCGAAATCTTTATTCGCCCCGAACCCCAGGTCCTCAATCCGATCAGTGACTATAGCCTGTGCAGTGGCAACACCCTGACCATCAGTCTGGAGTTGAGCGAGCCGATTGCGGGCTACACCGTCGTGTCCTTCGATCGCTACGAAAACGCTACGGTTATGGGGAACGTACTGACCCTCGACGTCATCCTCGATGGGGCTTCGGCCAATTACCGAGTTGATTTTGTGGGGGACAGTGGTTGCGAGACTTCGCACGGTTTTTCGGTCAGTCGCATTGCCGATCCGGTAGCCGATTTTACCTACGCGGCTCCCACCTGTGCGGAGAGCGATATTGTCTTCCAGTTTATTGGAACGGCGGGGGGCAATGCCAATCTCAGCTGGGACCTCGATGGGGGAGACCTGTTGTTCAGCAGCCCCGTGATGGGATCGAATCCGGCGGGGAGTGAGATCACGGCGAGTTGGGATGTACTGGGGACCTACTCCATCATCCTGACGGTAGAAGAGGGCGGCTGCACGGCCCGTGACACCCAAGACATTACGATCAATGCCACGGCGCCCCAGCTCAGTGCCACCGTGACCCTGGCCGCCTCCTGCGGTACCAGCCCCGGTGCGATTGACCTGACGGCCACTGGTGCGGATAATATTTTCAACTGGAGTGGTCCGATGGGCTACGTATCGGAGGTCGAAGATCCCGGCAATCTGGCGGCGGGTTTTTACTCCGTCACCGTTACCGATACCATCACGACCTGCAATACCATCGAGGTAATCGAGGTGGGGGAAGATGGCCTGTTCAACTGTACGGATAACATCCGCGTGTTGATTCCGGCGGTTGATCCCTTTCCCCTTTGTCTGGATGACGTCGTCAATCTGCCGGCGCCGATTATTTCGGCTACGGTTTGTGGAGAAAATCCCGCGGAGGTGACGGTGAGCGTCGAGGCCACCAGTGATTGCATCACCCTTGATCCGAACGATAGTTTCGTTGGAGAAAGTACGGTTTGCGTATTTCACTGCGATGGAAATGCACCCCAAAATTGTGATACGACTTTCTTGACGGTGATGGTGAGTCCGCCGACGGATACGGTGCGGGTCAATATCCTGGGGGATATTGCCAGTGAGGTTTGTATCGATGCGGCGGCGCTGCAGATCGGTACGAGCATCACCTCTTCGACCTTCTGTGGGACGGGAAATTCCGCTACGGTACAAGCTACTGCTGTTGACGAGGAATGTGTGGTGCTCAATGCGGCTCCGGGCTTCCTTGGTTTGTCGCCCGATTTGATCTGCGTCATCAATTGCTACGATAATTTTGCATTGTTTTGCGATACGACCTACATCGAGGTAACGGTAGATCCCAACAATTGTACGGATCCGATTGTGGAGGAAAGCCTCACCTTGCCCGTTGCGGATTGCAATATGATGACGCCGGTCTGTTTGAGCTTGCCCTTTAGCAGCGTTGGCGATTACGATATTTTTGACAATGGTGTTCCTTACGCGGGGGTACCCGCGGCTTGCGGTACGGACAGTACCGAGCTGGCCCTGAGCCAGGGGGGACACCTGCTGATTTTCCGCGAACGCGCCACGGGCTGTCCCGATACCGTGTTGGTGGATTTGGACAACGGTTTGGATTTGTATACGGGAGAGACCGACTTTGAGGTCGCCTGTGATTCCATCCTGCGTTTTTGCCTAGACATTCCCTTTGCGGAGGCTGCAGATTACCAAATCACGGCCAACGGTATGGCCTTGCCGACGGATGGCTGCGGCTTAGACAGCTTCTACGTCTACGACTATTCGCAAATTCCCGATCAGGGCGCGATAGGACCCTACCTACTCCAGAGTTGGACGGTAAATGGCTCCGTATTCATTGGCAACTTCAACAACATCCCCGAACTGGTCGACTCGATGAACGTTTGGGATCCCGCGGGCAACTGGTCGGATGATCCGGCGGGTCTACGGATTGTGGGGGGAAGTTTCTTCAACGTCTACGGCAATACGATGGAGGTGCGCAAGGTTACCGGAGGTTCGGGAAGCCTTGTACTGGGCATCGATTACCGCCCCAGCAATATCGCCATCGAACTGGATGCGGGCGAGCACGAGGTGATCCTGACCTATTTGCCAACCAACTGTTTCGATCGGGTCAATTTTACGATTAATTGCAGTACCGACCCCGAATGCCAAGACATTTTTACCAGCAATGGCCCCCTCAACCTCAACGTGGCGGATTGTGCCGATCTGGCGACCTTCTGTACGGGAATTGATGCGGCCGATCTGGCGGATTACAATTTCTTTGACAACGGCAATGCCTATACGGGGGATTTCCCGGGCTGTAACGAGCAGACCATCCTTCGCTATCCCTTCGCCGCGATTCCTGGTCAGGGCAACACGGGGCCGTACGCGGTGACGAGCTGGTCGGTGGGTATTGACATCTACTCCGGGGTGACCTTCGGCACCCTCAGCGAATTGGTCGACGCCATGAACGCCTGGGATCCCGCGGGCAACTGGGTACTCAATGGTACCTCCATCGAAGGCGGTAGCCCCAATAGTGGCTACGGCGCCCTACAAATCGAGTTCAATACCGACAATTATCCCATTTTCCCCATGCCCCTCGTACTGGCTTCCAGCTTTGCGGTGGAATTGGACACGGGCTTTCACCAGCTGATTGTCGAATTTATACCGACGGGCTGTCGCGATACGATCGACATCGACGTCAACTGCGTGGCTTGTAGCGACTTTATCCTGGTGGAAAGTACTACCCTCAACAGCAGTGATTGTACCCAACCCACGACCTACTGCGTATCGATTCCCTTTGCGACCATCGGGGATTACAGCATCACGGACAACAATTTCCCCTATCTGGGAGGCACCGTGGAATGTCCCGGTTCGGCCGGCGCGGCCACGCAGCTCAATTTGGATCGGGGGATCCACGAACTGGTCTTCACTGAACGGTCTACGGGCTGTAGCGATACGGTGGAGGTAATCGTCAATTGCGTTACTAGCAGTACCCAGGAGATCGAGCTCTTGCTCAATACCCTCGATACGCTTTGCGCCGACAATACCGAACTGCTCGGGGCCATCATCTCGAATACCAACATCTGCGAAGACGCTTCGGGAGAGATGGCGGTCTTCACCGCCGTTCCCGGTACCTTCTGCTACGAAGTACAGGGCGTTGAAGTGGGGACGGATACGGCTTGTATCGTACTGTGCGACGCCAATATTTGCGATACCACTTATCTGATCGTCAACGTAGTAGAAGAACTGACGCCCGAGGGCTTGCCCGTCGCGGTGGCCGACGCCACCACCACCATCGCAGGGCAGGCCATCAGCTACGACGTGCTGGCCAACGACACGATCAACGGGACCCTGGATACCTTCCAAATCCTCAACCAGCCCGACAACGGCTTTGCCTGGTACGATTCGACCGGAACGATCCACTACCAGCCCGACGCCGAATTTTGCGACCTGGCCAACCCCGAGATGATCGCTTACGAAATTTGTAACGAAAACGGCTGTGACACCAGCGAGCTGCTGATCACCGTCATCTGCGACGACCTCAAGACCTTCTCCGGCTTCTCACCTAATGGCGATGGCAAGAACGATACGTTTATCATCCAAGGAGCGGAAGCTTATCCCAACAATCGCCTGCTGATCTTTAGCCGGTGGGGGACCCTGATCTTTAGGGTGGATGGGTATACAAACGATTGGGATGGTACTTGGGAAGGCGATGCCCTACCGGAGGGAACGTACTTCTACCTCTTCGATACGGGAGCGGGCCAGACCCGCAGCGGCTACCTACAGATTCACCGCTAGGGTGGTACGCAACGAACTAAGCATACTATGAGAAGCTAATTTTTTGATATTTGATTTTTTTGAGAGAGTGTTAGGCAGTGGTCTTCGGACCGCTGCCTTTACTTTTTTAAACGGCGGGTCAACTTTTTTTGAGAAATTTTTTCCTTGTTTTTCAGGGGCTACCGCCGATTCTGGGTGACTTTTTTACATTTGGCTTATGGAATTTTTCGAAAAAAGCGTCTATGTACCGGAATTTCTCATTCTAGATGGTGGAAATTCTTTGGTAT
>CALCCH010000223.1 GCA_937899855.1 uncultured Saprospirales bacterium
AAACCGCCCCCAATATCAGCTGTACCGATTGCCCCTACCCTCAGGTATATCCGCACAGCAGTCAAACCTACGAGCTGACCATTAGCAGTGCCAAAGGCTGCACCGACCAAGCCAGCGTAGTGGTCCACGTCGATGAGGACCGCTCGGTTTACCTCCCCAATGCCTTCAGTCCCAATGACGACGGACACAATGATTATTTCACGGTTTACAGTGGCCGTAGCCAGCGAAAAATCGAGCAGATCGAATACCTGCAGGTATACAATCGTTGGGGGGCACTGCTATTTGAACGCCGGAATTTCCCCAGCGACCAAGAAGCCCTGGGTTGGGATGGTCGTTTCCGCGGGCAAGCCCTCCCCAGCGGGGTCTACCTCTACCGAGTGGCCATTCGCTACATCGACGGACAACGCAGGGAAAGGAGTGGCGACCTGACTTTATTGTATTAATCACCCTCTTAAAATAAATAACCATGCAAAAGTTATTCTTACTCACGGCCATCATTTTGGCCTTGGGGAAAGTGTCACCGCTGGGTAGCGCTCTTACCGGGAGCCTCGCAACGACTCCCTTCCTCACCCAGTCAACGGTGCCCAAAAGTACTCCCACGATGATGGATGATTCCCCCCAACTACTCAACCTGTATTTTGCCACTAGCCCGGAAGGCTGTCAGCCCGGTGTCAACGGAACGAACGGCTGTTGGACCAATAGCCTCAACTGGGATCAAAGTAGTGATTTGGACGAGTGGTTTGGCATCGAAACGGGTAACGATGGTCGAGTCACTTGTATTGATCTGGATGACCCTGAAAATATCTTTCAGAGTATGCCCGATGTTTGTATGCCCTCTACCGACCGAGGCAACCTGGTGTCGGGAGAACTTCCTAGTCGACTACGCATCCCCGCACTAGAATGCTTATATCTCTCCTTCAATAAGCTTACGGGGGCCATTCCCGATCTATCGGCCTGCCCAAGACTAAGCAAGCTCTACATGACCAATAATCAGTTGTCCGGTACAATCCCAAGTAGCCTTAGTGAACCAGTAAATTTGAGTCGTATTGAGCTACAGTACAATGACTTGAATGGAAGTATACCAGCTGAATTGGCAAGCAATCCAATGGATTTGTTCCGTTTGTGGGCACACGACAACCGGCTCAGTGGCCCAGTTCCTAATTTTTTCTTGATGGATAACTTTCGCCAGTTAAACGTCGGTCGCAACCAATTTACTTTCAGCGATATCTTACCGGTCTATCTCGCGTTTCAACAAAGAGTTATCCCACCAGTAGATCCAACTTATTCACTCATTATTAACGGCCAGGCCAAAGTCTTCGTGGAAACTACCTTTAAGGTTGGCCGAGGGCTTCCGTTCACCATTGACCTGGGCATCGACGAAGGGCTGGCTAGCAACCGCTATCGCTGGCAAAATACGACTACGGGCCAAACGTATCAGATTGTAGGGGATAATCAACTCCACTTCGATTCCATTACTGACTCCGACGGTGGAACCTACCTATGTACCATCACCAATGACAATATCCCAGCAGTTGACGAGCCCAGTCAACCTTTTCTTACGCTCGAAAGTGAGCCCATCACCTTAGAAGTTTGCGAACCCGGAGTACTTGAAATTAAAGAGCGGCAACTTTGTCCGGATTACCAGGTACACATCGTCGACCCTCCCAGTGGTCTTGACACCATCTTTGACCGTAGTAATCCTCGCGGACGCCTTATCCTCGATGATCGTTCGTTTACGGAATGTGACTCCGTGATTATCGTAGACTTGGATTTTCCTCCTTTCGTAGAAGCGTTCATCCGCGATACCCTCTGTGCGGGCGATTGCTTTTACCTCCAACTCGGCGATCGCGATACCTGTATCCAAGCTTCTGGAATACACGATCTCGTTTTCGAGGGCGCCAATCACTTTGGTTGTGACTCCATTATCCACCTTGATTTGAGGATTGCGGACATCCCCACTTTGGGTACGGTAGCGTGGCCAGAAAACGAGGTGCTTTGCCAATCAAGTACCCAGTGGAGTGTCGAGCTACCCGCCTCAGCCGAGATTGCGTGGGTACTGACGGAAGGAAGTGCCCTGATCGAAAACCCGCTTGCCCCTCGTACCCGAATACTGGATCTGGGCCCGGGAGAAAACTGGTTTCGGGGCCTCTTGTATTATCGGGACTGCCCCTGGCCTTACGACTCTACCGAACTACTCTTGTATTACGAACCGGAGCTCGAACTGCATAACGATACCTTTCGACTCTTTCAGGACGAGGTGCTACTGGAGCAATTGTACCCCAGCGAGCAGCTCGAATTGGTATACGACGATGATTGGTCAGATTCCCTAGTGGAAGCACCCCAACAAGGAGCGCAGGATGAATTCTACTCAGATGGCCAGTTCACCTACCGCCACACCCCCTTTGCTTATGGCTGGGACGTCCTACAGTACGAACTAGTGACCAATACTTGTCAGCAAGTCCAACAAGCTACGGTCTTTATCGACATCCGCCGTCGAGAAAATGACATTGAGCAGCCTAACCTGATTACTCCTAATGGCGATGGTTTCAACGATACCTTTGTCCTTCCCCAGCTGGATTCACAGGAAGAAAATGTATTGATGGTTTACGATCAGTGGGGCGATTTGGTGGCTCGATTGCCGCAGTACGACAACCAGTGGGACGGTAATGGTCTTCCCAGCGCTGTCTACTCTTCTCAGCTTTGGTCTGCTGGGCAGTACCGCCCTTAGAGTGGTTATTAACTAATCCTTCGCTAAACCTCAACCATGAAAAAATCTGTTTTAAGTGCTTGTTGCTGTTTACTTTTGGGTAGCGGCATCCAAGCCCAGCAGCTCTTTAGATTTACGCAGTACCGGGCCTACACCCAAATCATTAACCCCGCTGCTTTTGATGCCCAGTATTTACTCTTGGGCGACGAGTGGTCGATCGGCTTATCGCACCGCCGCCAGTGGGTCAACTTGCCCGAGGGGGCACCGACCCATTATTTGTTGAGTGCTCACGTTTTGAGTCGGCCCCGTGCGAATCAGCGACTGCGGTACAGTATGGGCGGGCAGGCTTTCCAAAGTGAAACGGGTCCCATTCGCCAGAGTGGCATCCGTTGGAACGGAGCACTCCGTCTCAAGTTGGGCGAAAGCTTGGCAGCGGGGGGACTTTCCATTGGCTGTAATGCGGGAGTTAACCATACCAGCATCCAATTTCGGCAAATTCGCGCCTTCCACGCTGCGGATCCTACCCTTTTTGTCGATCAGCCCCAATGGGCCAACTTTGACTTTGATGTGGGTGTCTTTTTTCACCGACAGATTGACAATTTTCGGCTGCTCGGTGCTCGCCAAGGAGAAGACGATGGTGATGTGTTCTATCTAGGAGTATCCATTCCCCAGGTAATCGAGAATGTCACGGAATTTAGGCAAGAGGAAGGTGGTTTTACCATGGAGCGCGTCCCCCATCTGTACTTCCAAGCTGCCTATCTGGCGAGAATCAATGACTTCTCCTTTTTAGAGTTCGCAAGTTGGTTTCGCTACGTCAATGGAGCGCCACTGAGTCAGGATTTCAACTTGCGGTACAATTACTCCTGGTCTGATCAGCGCTTGGCACTATGGCTAAGGACTGGGATTAAGACCAGCTCGCCACGTACTTTTTACTACGAAACGGGCATTCGCTTTTTTGTGGCCGAAAATACCATCAACCTCGGCTGGGGAGGGGAATTTCATTCGAGTGACCTACGCAAGGAGGGGGGTACTTTTGAGTTGAACCTCTCCATCAGTGGCAACCGTTA
>CALCCH010000224.1 GCA_937899855.1 uncultured Saprospirales bacterium
GTTCGCTACGAACAGGCCGGCACCTACGAAGTACGCCTCACGGTGAGCAAAGCGGCGGGGCAGCATACCACCAGCCGCTCGCAGTACATCGAAGTCGAAGCGCCACCACTTGCCGGTTTTGACTACCAGGTCAACGGTCCCTTCGCCGCCTTTACCATCACCATCCAAAACGATTCGACCGATTATTTCTGGGACTTTGGCGATGGCTTTGCCTTTCCCGCCAACGATCCCACCCATTACTATTTTTTCAACGGCGACTACGACGTCACCCTCGTAGCGCGCAACGAATGCGGAGCGGATACCCTGGTCCGGACGGTGCGAATTGCCGCTCCGACCCAGGCGGAATTCACCTGGACCCGCGTCAACAATTGTCCGCCCTACGAATTGCTGTTTCAGGATCAGAGTAGCGCCAGCCCCAGCACCTGGCAATGGCACTTCCCGGGAGCCAGTCCGGCCACTTCGGACCAAACCAACCCGACCGTTTTCTATCCCGGACCGGGGGATTATCCCGTCACCCTCGTCGTCGACAATGGCCTGGCCCGCGATACCCTCAGCCGCTTGGTTTCGCTCGCTGGCCCACAACCCGGACAGCTTCAATTGCGGCTCTGCCCCGGAGCCTCCACGCTGGTCAACGGCACGGTATACGACGAAAACAATCCACAAGGCACCGAAGTCATTCCCAACGGCAGCGTTTTGGGTTGCGACAGCCTCATTGAGGTTCGGCTCGATTTTTATCCCCAAACGATCGACACCATTGACCGCCAAATCTGCGCGGGCACCCTCCCGGGGGCGGGTACCTACACCGACGTGCTGGTCAACCAGTGGGGCTGCGACAGCACGGTAGTGACCCAACTTAGCGAATGGCCCCCAGCCGAATCCGAATGGCGCGATACGCTCTGTACGGGCGACAGCCTGTGGATCAACGGACGGGTTTACCACCAAGGGCATCCGCAGGGCCAGGACACCTTGCCCGGGGCGAGTCAGTGGGGTTGCGACAGCCTCCTCTACGTCGACTTGCACTTTAACGCCACTTACCAGACACTGATTTACGATACGATAGCGTGGGGGGAAAACTATCCGTTCGGGAGCGAGTCCCTTACCGAAAGTGGGACCTACCGGGATAGCCTGACCAGCCTACTGGCCTGCGATAGCATTGTCGTCCTTCAGCTGACGGTACTGGACCGCAATACCGCACTGGACCCCGAATGGGACCAATCCGTCTCCTTTTACGCCCATCCCAACCCTTTTCGGGCGACGAGTAGGATCCACTTGGAGGTGGGAATACGCCAAGCGGTACAGCTCGAACTTTACGACGTGCACGGCCGACGCGTTCAGCAGCTCCAACCTCCGAGACTCCTGACGGCGGGCGCCCACCACTGGGACTTGGCAACGACCTCCCTCCCGGCGGGGGTTTACTTTTGTCGACTGACCCTAGCGGAAAAGCAGTACAGCCTGCG
>CALCCH010000225.1 GCA_937899855.1 uncultured Saprospirales bacterium
GGGTGGGGGGGGGGGCGCGGTGGGTGGGCGGGGTGGGGGGGCGGGGCTCGGGGGGGGCGCGCGCCCGGCGGATCCCCACAGGCGTTCCACAGGAAGGCGCAGAGGAGTATCAATGGTATTCTGGCGGGTATCATGTTGCGTGTAGTGTTGAAGGTAAACATCAATTCGTTGCTCGTACAACAGGGGAAGGGCGGGAAAGTTGTCGCTTTTCGCCGTCTTTATCGCCTATTCGGACCGTTGTAGCGAGAGGGATTCGTAACCAATATCTCGGAAGCCGATCAATCCGTAGACCGTTTCTCCGGGGCCAATCGATCGCCCCAGCAGGTTTTGCTCCTTTAGCTCTTGAAGTAATTTTTTATTGGAGGCACTGGCGGTTAGCATATTGCCGAGGGCCAGACTGGGGCCCAGCAGCAGGCCAAGGGGGAAGTTGTTGGTGGTATTGCCGCTCGATACGGTGAGTCGGGCGGGGGTCAGGAGGAGGTACAGCAGGTGGAGCGGTGGCTTTTGCTTGATGGCGCCAAAAATCATTTCGGGATCCATCAGCCCCACGTCATTGTTGCCGATGGTGACCAGTAGGTCCTGCCCAAAGGTATAGCTGCGGTCCGAATTGTTTTCCAATTTGACGGCAACCAAACGGACGTTGTACTTTAATTCCTTCTTGGCGTATTTCTTATTCAGTCGAAGCTTGAGTACGTCGTATTTGTAGCCAAAACTTATCCCTTCCTCCAGCTTTGGGCTGGGGTAATTCAATCGATTGGGCTGGAGCTCTTTATAAACGCCGGCGCAGCTGCCGCATAAAAAGGGAAGCACGCAGGGAAGCAGGATCAGGAGTAGTCGGGGTGTTTTCATTGGGATAACTTTATCATTTAAGAAGGGGTAAGCTAATGGAGGAAAATTATAAAAACAAGCCAGTCACCATGGCCATCCTACGCGAGTACGACCGTCGATGGCGGGAGGTCTCATTTGGTGGAGCAGTTTTCTTGGATGAGGGATTGCAGCCGCTGATAGTCGTCGTAAAACCAAGTATCGCGTTTGTCGTCCTGGTTCGCCCCGTGGAAGTAGCGGCAAGCTTCTTCTCGTTGTCCGGTTTTGAGAAAGTACAAGCCGTAATTCTTGAGCAAAACGGGGTTTCCGGGTTCCTTTACCTTGGACTTTTCCAAATCTTCCCAGGCCTCTTCCAGGCGATCCAATCGCAGGTAAGCTTCCGCTCGATTGTTGTAGGAATAGGCAAAGTCAGCGTCCTGCTCAATAGCCAGCGTCAAATAGTGAATGCTGTGCTCCAGCTTACCGAGCTTGAGCAGGTCGTAACCGATATTGTTGAGGAGGACGGCGTCTTCGGGTAGGAATTGGTGTGCTTGGGTGTATTCCCGCAGGGCGTTGGGGAGGTCCTTTTCCTTGGAGTAGAGGCTGCCGAGCAGCAGGTGGGCGTGGCCCATGCTCCACTCGTATTCCTCGGTAGTGGTGGGCATTTCCATGGCTTTGAGGACATCGGCCCGAGCCGCTTCGTAGCGTTTTAGGTAGTAGTAGCGGTAGGCTCGCCCTAGGTAGCTGAGGTAGCGGTATTCATCCCCTCGTTCGATGGATTTGGTATAGAAAATGACGGCCTTGCGCTGGTCGCCTTCCTGGAGGGCCTGGCGGGCGAGGAGGTAATAGTTGGGGGTCTGAGCGGCCGCTGGGGCGAGGGGCAGCAATAGGAACAATAAACAGTATAAGGTTTATTTTTTCATAGCTAAAGGGTTTGCGAAATGGAAACTTACTAAGCGCTGGTGGGTACGGGCTGGGCCGGCTGGATGCGTACCGTCAGCAAAATGACCAAACCCAACACAAAGAAAACGATCAGAGCCAGGATGCTGTTGCGCATTCCCCCCGTCACTTGCTCGATCAAACCAAAGCTAAAGGTACCCAGTACGATCGCCACCTTTTCGAGCACGTCAAAGAAGCTAAAGTAAGAGGCCGTATCCTTGGTTTGGGTGGGCAAGAGTTTGGTGTAGGTCGAGCGCGAAAGCGACTGGATGCCTCCCATCACCAAACCCACCGTGGCCGCCACGAAGTAGAACTCCGTCTTGCCCTGTACCAAATACGCCACCACGCAGATGCTGATCCAGATGACCAGCATGGTGACGAGCGAGAACTTATTGCCCCGCCAATCCGACAAACGCGAAAAGACGTAAGCGCCCAAAATAGCCACAAATTGGAGCAGCAGGATGACGCCGATCAATTCGGCGGTCCCGAATTGTAGCTCGTCCGCAGCGAAGGTAGAAGCCAGGTAGAGTAGGGTCTGTACCCCCGCGCTATAAAAAAAGAAAGAAGCCAAAAAACGCATCATCATCGGTTGCTGCCGGACGAAGCCCGCCACCCTGCGGATTTCTTGGTAGCCCTTGGCAATCAAATTTTCCACCCCTTTTACCCGTCGATCCTTGGGCAACAGCCGGAAGCTGACCTGGGCAAAACCCATCCACCATAAACCCACCATCAC
>CALCCH010000226.1 GCA_937899855.1 uncultured Saprospirales bacterium
GGTCCCGTTGCCCCTTTTCGCCTTATTAAAAAAAAACCTATCCGGGGTTGCCCTCCGGGGGGGTGCTGTTCCCCCAACCCGGATGTAACATTTCATTGTTGATGCCATCGACCACAAAATACTCCGTGAGCAGAGAAAATAGAGGACAGATAGACGGAGCTCACCGATAAATGTTTATCTTGGGCCGACCATTGGAGATAGCTACATGCTACAGCATTTTACCCCATACCGCCCCATCACGATTTTCGTACTGATGATCAGCTACGTATGGATTGTCTTCCAATATCCTATCCAAGAAGCACTTCACTTCTGTATTCACAGTCCTGAGATTCAAAAAGAAGAATTTGTTTTCCACTCGCACGAAGTTGACGCTCCCGGCCATTTCCACCACAACCTCATTGTACTGGAGGAACTCGCCAAGTCCACCGATGCGGAGCGCAGCCCTCAAGCAGAACAGGAAATCAAAAAGAAAATCGAAATTATTGATTGGCAGGCCCTCTTGATCGTCCAAGTAGCCCTTGCCCTACCACCAGCGGTACTCAAGACTATGGCACCCACCACTCCTTTCAAAAGCATCATTGGACCGCCCCCCCAATGGGCTTGACCCGACGGAATTCTTGCTAGTCATCCGACCCGAATGATTCACTTCCCCCGTGCGGGAGTGAAACGGACTACAATTGGTTAGACCCAAACAAGCCGTCGTATTTCTTTACCGAACTGGACACCATCCGCCGGTTCCATTGTTATTGACTTTGCATTATTTGAAAGGAACATCACATCATGAAAAAAATACTCTACACCCTGCTGGCATTGTTATTTGTCAGTTTTAACAATTTGGAGGCTCAAAAACTAAAAGGACAAGTTACCGATGATAGTAACCTCCCCATTTCCGATGCTTACATCTACATTGCCTCGGGTAAGCAACACGCTCACCACAGCCACAGCAACGGCCAGGGCCGCTTCGAACTCGATGGTGCCTTCGCCGGTGATACCGTCACGGTGAGTTTTCTGGGTTTTGAATCCAAACGCGTCGTCATCGACGGGAATGACATCAAAAACGGCATCCAAGTCGTACTCAACGAAGAGGTGTTTGACCTGGAATCGGTCAGCGTCTCCAACTCCGTCAAAGAAATCAATACCATCACCGCCATCGACCTCATCAGCAACCCGGTACGTACCTCGCAAGATGTACTCCGTAGGGTCCCCGGCCTGTTTATCGGCCAGCACGCGGGTGGGGGCAAGGCGGAACAAATTTTCCTACGGGGCTTCGACATCGATCACGGTACCGACATCACCATCAGTGTTGATGGAATGCCCGTGAATATGGTTTCGCACGCCCACGGGCAGGGTTACGCCGACCTGCACTTCCTCATTCCCGAAACGATCCAAAACATCGACTTTGGCAAAGGGCCCTACTACACCGATCAGGGCAATTTCAACACGGCGGGTTACGTCGAGTTCAAGACCAAGGACAAATTGGAGCAAAGCCGCTTCGGTATGGAGTTCGGACAGTTCAATACCTTCCGTACCTACGGTCTGTTCGACCTCCTGAAGAATGTCGAAAACCAACACGCCTACATCGCCACCGAATACCAACTGACCGATGGCCCCGTCGAATCGCCCCAGAACTTCAAGCGCTTCAACATCATGGGTAAGTACACCATCCAGATGAATGGCAACGATCGCTTGTCCGTACTCTTCTCGCGCTTTCAAAGCAAGTGGGACGCTTCGGGTCAGATTCCCCAGCGCCTCGTCGACAACGGTACCATCAGCCGCTTCGGCTTTGTGGACAACACCGAGGGGGGAAATACCAGCCGGACCAATATCGCCATCGATCACACCAAGTCGATCAACCCCAGTACCTTCGTCAGAACCAAAGCCTACTACAGCCAATACGATTTCGAACTGTACTCCAACTTTACCTTCTTCCTCGAAGACCCCGTCAATGGGGACCAAATCCGCCAGGTAGAAGATCGCAATATCTACGGCGCCAGCTCCACCCTTTTCCAAGAAGTGGAAGTGGGAGAAATCGATCTGGAGATGAGCTACGGTATTGGATTGCGTTACGACGACGTCAACAACAACGAACTGTCTCGCTCGCGCAACCGCCAGGAAACCTTGCAAGGACTGGCGCTGGGCAACGTCGACGAAACCAACATCTACGGTTTTGTCAACAGCGAATGGGAATGGGACCGCTGGCTAATCAACGCCGGTCTGCGGTTCGATTACTTTAGCTTCGACTACCAGGACTTGCTGCAGCCCACTTACACCAGCCTGTCGCAGGACGATGCCATCGTCACGCCCAAGCTCAACATCATCTACAACCCCAACGCCAAGTGGCAGATCTTCGTGAAGTCGGGTATCGGCTTCCACTCCAACGATACGCGGGTGGTGGTCGCTCAACAAGCTGATCAGACCCTGCCGGGCGCTTACGGCGTGGACGTGGGAACCGTCTGGAAACCCGTTCCCCGCCTCTGGGTGAGCACGGCGCTGTGGTACCTCTTCCTGGAGCAAGAATTCGTATACGTAGGGGATGCCGCCATCGTTGAACCCAGCGGAAGAACCGTACGTCAGGGGATCGACTTTTCGCTGCGTTACCAACTGACCGACTACCTCTATCTCGACGGCGACATCAACTACACCAATGCTCGGGCAACCGAAGAGGAAGAAGGCTCCGACCGCATTCCCCTCGCTCCCGAACTGACTTCGATCGGTGGACTGACCTTCCAGCACCCCAGCGGCTTTTCGGGCAGCTTGCGCTACCGCTACATCCGCGACCGGGCCGCCAACGAGGACAACAGCATCATTGCCGAAGGCTACTTCATTACCGACCTCAACCTGGGTTACCAATTCAAGAATGTGACCCTGGGCGTAACGGTAGAAAACCTCTTCGACCAGGATTGGAACGAAGCGCAATTTGCTACGGAGTCGCAACTCAGAAACGAGCCCGAGCCCGTGGAAGAATTGCACTTTACGCCTGGTGTTCCCTTCTTCGTTCGCGGTAATATCAGTTACAGCTTCTAAAGCCAAGTGGCTTAAAAAAGGACATAAAAAAAGCCCCGGTCTAGCGACCGGGGCTTTTTTTATCTTCCGTTGGAGGCGACAAAGGATTTTTGAAAAGGATAATAATTTTCCACCGGTCGGTGGCGATCGAGGATGAGTTGTTCCATCATCTCCTCCAGCTTCCGAAAGTGAAAATCCCAGGTCCAGCGCTTCTGCATAAACTCCAGGGCATTGCGCCCCAGCTGTGCGCGGCGCTCGGGCTGGCGCAGCAGATCGATGATCGTCTGGGCGAATTCGCCGTTGCTGCCGGGCGTCAGAATGACCTCTCCTTCGGGAGCGCTGATGCCTTCGTTGGCAATGCGGGTCGCGACCACGGGCAGTTGGGAGGCCAAGCTGACCAGTACCTTATTCTGCAAACCCGCTCCCACCCGCATCGGCGCGATGCCGATGGTCGCTTCCTGCAGGTAGGGACGAATATCGGGGACCTTCCCCGTTACCATTACGGAGGGGTCCTTCGTCAGGGCGCGAATCGACGGGGCGGGGTTGCGCCCCACCAACCACAGCTGTACGTCAGGTTCCTCCTTTTTGACCAAGGGGTAAATGTGTTGATAGAAATTAAGGGCTCCATCCATATTGGTGGGTACACCAAAATCACCGTTCATCACCAGTACCTTGGACTGGCGTTCCAAGTTGAGGTCTTCCGAAAAATAGTCGACGTCGATGCCGTGAGGATTAAAAAATATTTTTTTCGACTGTCCTTTATCCACAATTGCCTTTTCGTCGTGGGGAGAGATCAAAAGGACACGATCGAAGTGCCTGATGATCTGCGGCTCGTAGGCCGCTACGCGGTGGTACTCCTGGGTGTAGAAAATTTTGCGGAGCCAATCCTTCTCGTGTTTGATCAATCGCCCGTAATTGAGCGTTTGGGCAATTTGCATCGCCAGTATCTTGGGGATTTCTTTAAACGGTTTGAGGTATTCAGCCGTTCGAATCAAGTGAGCGTAGAGGACGTCGGGTTGGTATTCGGCGACGAGCTCGCCGATGTAGCGGTGCATCAACTGGCGCCGGTAATAGGCCACTTGGTAGGGTGTCTTACCCAGTACGTTGCTACTCATTCGCCAGAGTTTGCCAAACTTCTTCAAATCGATCACCCGCACTTCCTTGCAGTAGGTCCGCATGAGCTCCCGTTCGGATTCGGGAAATTTTTCCGCATTGTTGAACGTGGCCAGGATGACCTCGTGGTTGCGGCGAGCCAAATACTGAATGAGGTGAAAAACGGTCATGCTATCCGCCTTCCCTTGCTGGTAGGGATAGCGGGCCGAGGCGATTAGAATTTTCATGGTCAGTTGGTCTTTTGTTGATGACTAGCGGGGGGTTAGTTGAGGTCGTGCACGGTTTTATCCGCGCCGTACTGGGCTACCCATTCTTGATAGATGGATTCGGTAGTGGTGATGACGACGGTATCTACTTGCTCAAAGAAGGCTTGCTCGTCTTCCAGAAAGTGGGTTTGCCAATTGGGCAGCAAATCGTCGATGTATTTTTTATTGCGGCCCATCATAAAGCGCGGCGTGAGGTTGACATCCATCATCTTTACGTCGAGCCCCGCGCGTACCAGCGAACAGATCAACTTGAGGCCCGGACTCTCCCGGACGTCGTCGGTGTCGGCCTTGAAGGCAATGCCCAGTACGCCGATGCGTTGCGGCTGATCGGCGAGGATGCGTTGCTGTAGGTGGCGGATGTGGTCCACGTTGCTGGGCAGCACCGAATCGAGTAGGGGGGTTTTTACCCCCTTGGCCTCCGCAATGGCGTGGATGCCCCGCAGGTCTTTGGGCAGGCAGGAACCTCCAAAGGCAAAACCCGGAATGAGGTACTTGGTAGAGATGTTGAGTTTTTCGTCGGCGCAGAGAATTTCCATCACGGCCTTGCCGTCCACATCGTAGTGGTCCGAGATCCGACCGATCTCGTTGGCAAAGGCGACTTTAAGGGCGTGGAAAGCATTATTGGTATACTTGATGAGTTCGGCGCTGGGGGTGGGCACCCAAAACTCCTTGGCCTCAATACCACGGTAGACCTCCGCGAGCCGGGGCTGGATAGCGGGCTCGTCGAGCCCGAAGACAATGGTGGCGGGATGGAAAAAGTCGTGTACCGCCGCCCCTTCCCGCGTAAATTCGGGGTTCATCGAAAATGCCAGGCGACAGTGAAAATCGGGACGCGTGGCCCGCTCCGCAATGACGCGCTCGGCTAGGGCTTGCATCCGTTGGGTCGTTCCGGGAGGTACCGTGCTGCGGATGATGAATAAAAAGGATTCGCGTTCTTGCGCCGCCAGGATTTCGGCGATAGACTGTATACAGCGCTCCACCGCCGTCAGGTTGATGCCACCGTCGGGGTAATTGGGCGTGCCCACCGTAATCATCGCCACGTCGGAGTGGGCAATGACCTCCTCCGAATCGGTCCGAAATTGCAAGCGGCCCGAATCCAAATTCTTGCGGAGCAATGGTTCCAGCTGGGGCTCCTTCACCGGGGCCAAACCCTGCTTCAAACCCTCCACCTTTGATTCAATGATATCGACACCGTAGACTTCATGTCCCAATTCCGATAAGCAAACCGCAGATACGCTTCCTACGTAGCCGAGGCCGAAAACACTAATTCTCATGTTTGGATTTTATAATATCTTGAAATGTTTGTTCCGTTCTATTTAAGCTGAGTCGAAATTGCCAGTCGCCCGTAGGGGTCCGCAATTCAAATCCAGTATTCAGATCTTCCGTACGCCACTGCCAACCCGCCGGTCCCAAACAGGTCACCAAGCGCAAAGGCAAAGGCCGCTGGTAATGCGCGCGGAGGCTGATGGCTTTTTCCAAATGACCATAGTAATTCGACCGCCAACCCACCACCTGCTGTCGCGACTCTCCCCGATCCACTGCCACTCCTCCATCGGGTGGCGTAGCACCGTAAATGCCAATGGCAAAGTCGCCCTCGGGCGTTTCCAAACACCAGTGATCGGTCTTTTCCACCAGGGGGTAATCGGCCAGTAACCAGTGTAAGTCCACCTCGTGCAGTGCCGTCCCCAGCAAGTCGTCGACCACCACCCAATATTCTTCATCCACCCGCGCAATCGCCCGCCGGTGTACTACGGGATCGGCCAAACGGGTATAGCCATCGTGTTCAAATTCCATCTGGAGAACCGCTCCCGCTCCTTCGTGAGCATTGACCCGACATTCGTGCCAGTAGCCCCAAGTAAAGCGATAACCCCGCTCCATTTGGTCTTTGCCATCGACGCTGACCGTATTGTGAAAGCGGGTGTGCTTGTAGGCATCGAGCCAGGGCTGACGACCGTAGTACAGATAGGTGCCCGGATCCACACATACGTTGAGCCCGCGCCACCACAGGTCGAGGTGCAGGGCATCGGCGTGGGCTGGACGATCGCGGTACGATTCGGCGTGGACGAAGCCCCAGGATTTTGCCGAGCCCAGGGTGTAAATCCCACTGTGGTCAAAACGGCGGGATTGGTGAGGTGGGCGGGGACGGAGTGGTTCCGTCTCCACCGTCGCACTGCCAAAAAGCCAGAGGCTGTCTTCCCACCAGGGACCGGGTGCATCGACCAGGGTACGATTGAAATAGTAATGCAAGGCGTTGAGTGTGGGGCGATAATCGGCAAAGTCGCAAGCGTTGAAGGGCAAAATCAGGGCCCCATCGTTGCTGCCAAAATTGGGCGTTCGCCCCGTTTGGGGATCGACGATGGCCTGGAGGTAATCCAGGCTGGCCCGCAGACGCGCGTGGACCGTATCCGAAAAACGATCGCCATTGACCTCGGCCACACGTAGGACGTAGAGGTAGATGTGTACCATAAAGCGCAGGTAGTTGTGCGACTTCTGAAAGTAGGTACCATCGGGACGAATCAAAAAGGTAACGCGCTCTTCCAAAATGCGTTTGCCCATCGCTCGCCACTTTTCCGCCGCTTGCAATTGGGGGAAGAGCAGTCCGGTAACGTACAAGCCCAGGCCCTCACTCACTGCATGGTTGCTTTGCTGGAGGTAGGAGTAGTGGTAGTCCTGCGATATCCGGTAAGCCTGAGCCGCAATGGCGCCCAACCATTTTTCGAAGCGCTCCGCCGTCGTCGCCGGACAATCTTTAAAGGCAAACCAACCGACGTACCAAGCCATCAAGCGCAGCGATGTCTCTTGTCCACATTTCCAGTGTGGCCCCGTATTGGGTGGATTGTGCGCCACCCAGGATTCGATGTGCTGCCAGTACCGCTCGGCCAGGGCTTCGTCGCCGGTGAGGACGTAGGCGCGTACCCAATCGTAGACGATGGCGAAGCGCCCGCTTTCCCAGACAAACTTCAGATCTTCATAGTCCTCCGTGTGCATGGGGTATTCCGACCAGTGCTTGTCCGGAGCGCACTGTACGGGAGGGCTGAGAAAGGGATTGGTAAACCAGGCCTGGGGAAACTGGAGGTCGTATTCGAGTTTGGAAAAGTAGCGTTGGTGACCGGCATCGAGGTAGAGCTGGTCCAGTACGTCGGGATGAATTTGACGAATGGCTGCGGCTAGTTTTTCTCGCTCACCAAGATCGAAAAAGAAGTGGCGGTCGGATTGTCGCCACTGGTCGAGCAGGGGTTCCGTGGGTAGGTCGGATCGCAACCAATTTTCCCATTCGCGGGCCTGCCAGACACGACGGGGCAGTTTGCGTTTGTGGTGACCCGTGCGCAATTGGACTTCGTAGTACAAGCGCCGGAGCGTCCAAGCCAAACCGTAGTCGCGGGCCGTTTGCCAGGCCGTTTTGATCTTTGCTATCATAGGAGCTATTCCGAGATTTGGGCGAGCGCTTTTTTCATTTGTGCCTTGAGCTGTCGGTCGTAAACCAGGCGTTGCAAACCTTCAAAGGCAAAGACCGAGCGCAGTAAATTTTCCTGGAGCAAACCCACCTTTTTTTCCGAGACCTGGTAGTCCAGACGTTGAAACCATTCCTTACAGATTACCTCGATACAGCGTACTTGAAAGGGCGACAACTTCCGACGCCACTTTTCCAGGTTCTCCGCCAGCAAGGGCTTGAAGGTATTGTCTTTCCACTGCCATTCCGAAGGATCGACGAGTTCTTCTGCCGAAGCGCGCAGGTCGAGCATGCTGGCTTCGTAGTCGTAACCCAGAAAGGCGAGCAGTTGGGTCAGGGTAGTCTCAGGTTGGGTCACCAGCGATTCGTAGGACAGCTCGTAGTACTGATCGCCAAACAGTTGGGGTCCCAAGTCCCGCCCCCGCGTGATTTGCATCTGACTGATGATGGCGTTCATCCAGTAAGGCCGGTGGGCCGACCAGGCTGCCTTCATCTTGGACAGGGTGACGTCGCGGGGATCGCGGTAGATGTGAATGATTTTGGCTTGGGGATAAATCTGTTGGAGCACTTCCAGATAGTCGATGTAACGCGGGTCTTTATCGCCAATCATTTGCTTGCCCTTGCGGCGCAGGTAGCGGCGTAGGAGATCGCGGTACACTTCGTGTAAGTCAAAGGTGCCCGGGGCTTGGTAGGCGGCCAGTAGATCGGCGGCCGATATTTTCAGGCGTTGAAAATAGCTATCGTTTTCGAGTGCCTTTTGGAAAACGGCGGGGCCCCGTTTCTCCCACTGCTGCCGGATGGCTTCACTCCCCAGGTAGAACCGCAGGAAATGCGTCTCGGGAGTAAAGGCAATTTGCGAATGCCCGTTGAGTAGGGTCATGAGTAAGCTCGTCCCCGAGCGGCCCACCCCAACGATGTATACGGCTTGATCGCTACTGTTCATTTTCGGAAGTACTTGTTTTTAATTTTTTGATCGCGGTAGAGCGAGTAGTAAATTTTGCGGGACAGAAAATCGTAGCCCAGCAGGACCAGCCAGCGGCGCCAGCGTTTGCTCCAGGGTTCGTTGACTTCCTTCTTTTGCCAGTCCTCCATTCGACTGCGTTTGCGGAGGAACAATTGGCGCAGGTTGTTTTTTTGGTGCAGCCAGATTTGGCGACGGACGGAGAGTTGGCGAAAGGTGCCCTCGGCGTAGCTTTGCGTGAGTTCGTATCCCAATTCGCGCAGTAGCGGCCCCTGAATTTTTTCGACCCCCTGAATTTGAGCCGCGCTGAGCGCTTCCCGAAATTGGTTGATCTTGGCCACGTCGAAGGCCTGGTCGACGTAGGCATCTTTGCCCTGGGTCAGTTCGTTGCGGGCCAGATCCATCATCTCGGGCCGGAAGGCGAGCCCCAGGAAGGCACAAAGCTCGCGGGCCGTCTTTTCGGGTTCCCGAACCAAATCCTCGTAGCGCACGAGTTGGTAATGGTCCGCCCCCATGATGTCCCGATTCCACTGCCCCAAAATATTGCCATTGACCCACTCCTGCGCACTCAACTCTAAATTGGCCCCCGCCCGTTTGTGATTGCTGTAAGCCACGGCTCGCCCGTCGCGAACGATGTGTAGCACTTTGGCCCGCGGAAACAGGTGCAACAACTCCGGGATAAAGTGCTGTAGGTTGGGCGCCTTGTCGCCCCAGATTTGTGCGTCGTTCCGCTCCAAATCCCGGCGGAGCGATTCCGCCATCAAGCTGCGCAAGTCGGGATAATCCGCCAGCTTGTCCACATCGATGAGGGCGGCCAAGCGACCGCGGTAATCATTTTGCAACAGCCACCGCAGCAACTCCTGCCGCGACTCCGCTCCGCGACGGGGTAGGGCATCGCGGTAATTATTGATACAAGTAATCAAGCGCAGCACCACCGAATTTTTCCCCACGTGAATATCCGGATGGTTGCCCAGGAGGAAGGACAGCAGGGTCGTTCCCGAGCGTTGGACACCAGCAATAAAAAAAACGGGTACGTCTTTACTCATCACGCAAACTTTCAATTTCCTGGAGTACGCGCTCCAGTACGCGTTCGGCATCGAAATCGCTTTCGAAATAGCGGCGGGCGTTTTGGGAAAGAGTGGGATAATTGGACGCGTCAAAACGACGCATCGCCGCCACCAAATCCGCTACGGATTGGGGCTCCACCAGCCAGCCCGTTTCTCCCTCCCGCACCAACTCGGGAATGGCTTTCCAACGACTCGCAATCACGGGCAGGCCCAGGGCGTAAGCCTCAATCAAAACCCCGGGATAGCCTTCTCCCACAAACCAAGTGGGCAGCACCAAGACGTCGTACTCGCGCAGTCGCGCCAACACTTCTTCCTTGCGCAGCAGCCCCCGGTACGGACCATCCGTCTGGTCCTTCAGATACTCAAAATCAGCATCTTCCAAAGCCCCGTACAAGTGGACCGTAGCCGCACTTCCCAATTCCGCCGCCGCCGCCAAGAGTACCCCAACCCCCTTGCTTTTTTTGAGTTGCCCCAGATACACAAAACGGGCCGCGTAGGGTCGATCGCTCGGACGGGCTTGCTCGGGGTGGGCCTCGCGCGAGGTGGGGAGCTGTAGTTTGCGAGCCGGACCACCAAGTTCCGCAAAGAAGTGCAACAGGTCGCGGGTCTGTAAATAAAATATATCGGCCCGTAAAACCGTCCGGTGAAACAGGGCCCGCTGCAGGGCGCCGTACCTTTGGTAATGCTCCTTGAGCCCACTGCCAAAGGGACGAACGATCAGGCGCTTTCCAAAAGCCCGGGCCAGGTAATAGGCCAGGGGAAATAAGAAGGACGCCCCTCCCTTACTCTCGTTGACGAAAACGACTTCCACCCGCCCCACGCACCGCAGCATCGCCAGCAGGACGTAGATGGGATTCCACCATTTTTTCCAACCCCGCTCGTACCGTCGACTGTTGACCAGGTAGTAGCTGCGTTGCCGACGTTCCATAAAGTCGAGCAAGTAGCTGAAAGAGATCCGGGCCCCGCCCGTCTTTTGGAAGTCCAAGTTCGGCAGGGGTCCGACGAGCAAAAATTGTCTTTGGGATGGCGTGGCCAAAATTCAGTTGGCTTGGACGTTAAAGCGTTGGGCCCAGCCCAAGAGTTGCATCAGCATCCACAGTTGGTGGGCGGACTGAAAGGTACTCAAGCGCGCACTGTCGTTTTGGTGCTGGAGCCCACGATCGTAGTATTTCCGAAGCAGGGCCTGCGGGAATAGCCCCGGCCAGGGATTCTCTTCAAACAGGAGTCGTTGTGCCAACTGCTGAAAGGCCTGGTTTTGGTATTTGTACAGGGGAATGCCAAAGCCTTGCTTGGGGTGGTTAAAAACTTCCGGTGGCAGGTCCGCGGCCATGATTTGACGCAGCAGGTATTTGCCTTTACCACCGCGAATCAGCAAGCGATCAGGCAGCTGTGCGGCCGCGTCAAACAAATCGGGATCGAGGAAGGGGGCGCGAACTTCTAGGGAGTTGGCCATGCTCATTCGGTCGACCTTGACCAGCATGTTGGCGGGCAAGGTGTGGACCGCCCGGTAGTACATGATCCGGCGCAGGGCGCTCCAATTTTCTGCTCCCGCCGGATAGCGTTTGAGCGCAGTCAAATTAAAGTCGAGACCGGAGGAAAAGGCTTGCTGTTCCAAAAGGTCCCGGACCTCGGCCAGGGGATAAAATTCATTGAGGGCAATGGGAATGGCATCGCGCTCCTCCAGCGAAGTATTGATGGCGCGTTGTACCTTGCGAAGCATCGACACCTTATTGACCACGGGCAGTTGTTGGGCCAGGGCCAGACTGCGTTGCCCGGCCAGGCGCAGCGGGCGGGCCCATTCCTTGAGTTTGAGAATTTTGTCGTGCCACTGGAACAATTGGTAGCCCCCGAAAAGCTCATCGCCCCCATCACCGGACAGGGCCACCGTAACGTGCCGGCGAATCTCCCGGGAGATCTGAAAAGTCGGAATGGCCGAACTATCGCGGAAGGGCAGGCCCACATGGTCGATGATTTTCCAGAAGATGTCTTCTTCAAAGTCGCGGTTGGGAATGACAATTTCGTGGTGATCGGTATCCCAGAATTCGGCTACTTTGCGCGCGATCGGGCTTTCGTCAAAGGCCTCTTCCTCAAAACGGACGTTAAAGGTTTTGATCCGCTGGCTACTCTGTTTTTGCAGGAGGGCCACTACGGTACTCGAATCGATGCCACCGGAGAGAAAGGCCCCCAGGGGCACGTCGCTGACGGTTTGCCGCGCCACCGCCTTTTCCAAATGGGGGCGGATAAATTCGCTGGCCGCCGCCTCCGAGGCAAAGTCCATCGCTTCGGGATAAGTCAGCTCAAAGTAGGGCGCGGTGGTTTGCTTTCCCCGCTCGATGGTCAGGTAATGACCCGGCAGCAAGGTATCGACTCCCCGCAACAGCGTCAGGGGTTCGGGCACTAGGGAAGTGCGAAAGTAGTAGGGCAAGGCTTCGGGACGCAAGCGGCGATCCAGCCCCTCGTACTCCAGTAGGGCACGTATTTCGCTGGCAAAGCTCAACACCCCACGGTCCCAGTGATAGTACAGGGGCTTTTCCCCAAAACGGTCGCGGGCCAGTAGAAAGAAATCAGCGTCAAGATCGTACAAGCAAAAGCTAAACATCCCACGCAACAGCGCACACATTCCGGTGCCGTGTTCTTCGTACAGGTGGACCAGTACCTCGGTATCGCAATCGGTGCGAAAGACGTGGCCACTCCGCCGCAGTTGCTGCCGCAATTCGCGGTAGTTGTAAATTTCTCCGTTGAGAAAAACCCCGATTCGACCGCTTTCGTTGTAGATGGGCTGCTGCCCCCCACCCAAGTCGATGATGGCGAGTCGCCGCATGGCCAGGGCCGCCGTAGCACTCGCGTAGTTGCCTTCTCCATCGGGCCCACGGTGATAGAGCGCTTGGTTCATTCGCGCCACCGTCTCGCGCTTTTGCGCTTCCGCCAAACGGCCCGCCGGATCAATGATGCCACAGATGCCACACATATCTACTGCTTTTGGGGTTCGGGAGTGAGGGTTTTCAATATCTTAAAAGGTACACCGCCAATGACCGAATTACTCGGGACATCCTTGTGAACCAAGGTATTGGCACCGATCACCACATTGTCGCCAATCGTAACGCCTTTGAGAATGGTACACTTATCACCCATCCAAATGTTGTTGCCGATCACGACGGGGGCGGTGCGGTAGCCTTCGAGTTTCATATCGGGGCCCTCGAAGACGTAATCGTGATCGTGGTCCAGGATGGTGACCATTTGCCCCAGCGTAACGTTGCGGCCAATTTCAATGCGTTCGTGCGCCACGATGCGGGTGTAGCGGTTGGTGTAAAAGCGTTCCCCAATCCGTAGCTCTCCCTTGGCGTAGAGCATCACCTGATCGTTGACGATGATGCGGCCCCGACAGTGGATCAGCCCTCCCTCGAAAATGTGAATCCCACAACCACTCCCGATCATCGACAACTCCGGACAGCGGAAGCGACCACGATAGTAGACGCGCGCCCAGAGGAAGCGCAACACACAGCGGATTTTGTAAAGGGTGCTGTTGTAAGTCAGTCGCATAAAAGCTACACTTGGGCGGCGGTCAGGGTGTCTTGTAATAAACGGACGACGTTGGGACCGTAGAACAGTTCGGCAGTTTTGCGGGCGGCCGCCACCAACTGCCGTTGGTAGGCTTCGTCGCTGGCAATGCGGTCGAGTCCCTCCCGTACGGCGGCCTCGGTGGGCGTCTCGACGAGTTCGGCGCAGGCGTTTTCCCGGATAAAGTCGTTGAGGAAAGAACCCGGTGGCGAGTGCGCCAGGATGGGCTTGCCCGAGAGCAGGAGTGGGATGGTCCGCGTGGGAAAGATGGTGCGGTACTCCACTTCCCCGTAGCCACCGGTAAAGCCGTGGGTGAGTACGGCGATGTCGTATTGCTGGAGGGCGGCGTGTACCTGATCGGGGCGCAGAAAGCCCTGGTGTTCGACGGCCTTGATGTTGACACCCCGTTTTTGCAGCAGCAATTTGGGAACGTGGGTGTATACATTTAGGCGGTAGCGATCATCGGCCGCGATGGTGTCCGATAGCCGGCGGGTGGCTTCGAGATTGGATTCGTTGAAGTTGCCAATCGCCACCAGCTCGTAGCGCGATTTTCCCACGCCCGGTACCCCACTGAGTGCGGTATCGTCCGGGTATTCGTTGAAGGTATGGACCAGCGGGACAAAGTGATGGCCCGGATATTTTTCTTCGTAAAAAGCTTGCATCCCCTTGCTCATTACAAAGACCCGTTGGGAGTGGTCAAAGATTTCTTTTTGGATCTCCGCCGCTTTGGGATTGCGAATGTTGGTGTTCTCGACGTAGGTGTTGTGAAAATAGGAGCTAAAGGGAACGCCACTTTCCCGAGCCGCCCGACAGGCCGCCAGGCAAAAGGAAATGACCGGGTACACGCCGATGACGTAATCGATTTTTTCCTCGACGATGATCCGCTTGATCTTTTCCACCAGGGGACGGAAGCGCCACTGCCGAATGAATTGGAAAAAGCGCTCGCCGCGGCCACCCAAGCTAAAGTCGGAAGCGAAATAAATAAATTCGGGGCTCGTGGCGGGGCGCGGAAAGGGCTTGCGACCCAGCACGGGGCTGCCCCCCAGCACGATCAATTCGTCGCGTTTAAAATTTTGCGCCAAGCTTTCCACAATCACGCTCGACCCGCCCGCCCGGGGCAGGATACTCCAACTGACCATCAAGATCTTCATAAGGCCAAACGCTTTTCCCAACTCTCCGCAATTTCTTCAAAGGTCGTTTGCAGGGACTTGGTGATCCCCCAATTGGGATAATGGCTTTGCATTTTTGACAGGTCCGAAATGTAGCACACGTGGTCCCCTTCCCGGTTTTGATCCGAGTAGCGGTAACGCATGGGCTTGCCACTGATGCTTTCAATCCGCTGGAAGGCTTCGAGGATGGACGTGGAATTGTCGCGGCCGCCCCCGATGTTGTACACTTCCCCCTTGCGGGGCGCCTCGAAGAAAGCGTGGATAAAACGCGCCACGTCGTAAGAATGGATATTGTCCCGTACCTGCTTGCCCTTGTAGCCAAAGATGGTGTATTCTTCCTCCGCCAGATTGACCTTGATGAGGTAACTCAAAAAGCCGTGTAGCTCCACGCCGGAATGTTGTGGACCGGTGAGACAGCCCCCGCGCAGCGCACAGGTCGGCATGTCGAAGTAACGCCCAAATTCCTGTACCAAAATGTCCGCCGCCACCTTGGAGGCACCGAATAGGGAGTGTTTGGATTGGTCGATGGTAAAGCTCTCTTGAATGCCATTGTGGTAGGCCTCATCGCCGTAGTCCCAGCGCGTTTCCAACTCGACGAGGTGGAGTCGATTGGGGGCATCGCCGTAGACCTTGTTGGTACTCATGTGGGCGAAGGGCGACTCGGGGCAGTACTCGCGGGCGGCCTGGAGGAGATTGAGGGTACCACCGGCGTTGACGTCAAAGTCGTCGAAGGTACGGCTGGCGGCCAGGTCGTGGCTGGGTTGGGCGGCGGTATGGCAGATGTAGTCGGGTCGCAGGTCGCGGAAGAGGTCGAGGATGCCCTGGCGGTTGCGAATGTCCAACTCGACGTGTTCAAAATTGGGGCAGGCCAGGCTCAATTGTTCCTGTACCCAGCGGGTATCGCCGGTGCCACCAAAAAAATCAGCTCGCATGTTATTGTCAACGCCGTAGACTTTCCAGCCCAGCTGATCGAAGTAGCGGACGACTTCGGAGCCAATCAAACCCGACGAACCGGTAACGAGTAGTTTTTTCATGGATTAGGTTGTAGTAAAAAAGATAAAGTCAATTGGGTGTTTTTGTTGAAATTGACAACAGCGCCCAGTACAGCGCACTGTTGAAACTGTCCGCCACAAAACCGAAAAGGATGACGGGCAGGAGTAGGGTAAAGGAAAACTGGTGGTACCGACGCACCGAGTCTACGGTCGCCTGATAGATGTCCCGCAGCTTCCTTCGGGTGGTTACAAATAGAAAGAACAGGTAGAGCAACAAACCGATGATACCGTAAGTAATCAGAATACCAAAGTAATCGCTGTGGGGCGAGAGGTGGTACCCAAAGTCGACAACTTCGTAGACGGTCTGATTGGTTTCACCCTGGTAGAATTCGGGAAAGCGCGCCTTGAACTGGCCAATGCCCAGCCCCAGGTAGTACGTCTCTTCCGAAGCCCGTAGCGTCCCCTTCCAAATGGCAATCCGCGGATCGTCCGATACCTCCAGATCGTTCAGGCGGTTGACTAGGATCAGCGGCGTGGCGCCCTCCCAGGCCGAACTCGGACTCACCAGTACCAATAGCAGGGCACCAAAAATAGCGGAGCCCATCCACAGCTTGCGCCAGAAATTGCCAAACCAAAACATCAGGAAAAGCACCGCCGACAAGGCCAGCAAGCCGCCCCGACTGCCCGCAATGATAAAGGTGTACCCCAACACCAAAAGCAAGGCGACCTGCAACAGGGCCCAAAACCAACGGCGCAGGTCGATTCGGTACAGCAAAAAGGCAATGGCGATGACGATACTCAGGGCCAGGTAATTGGGATTGTCCATAAAGCCCGCCTGTCGGCCAAAATTGCGTAGGATGTAGAAGTTGTAAAAAACGTTGAGCGCATTGAGCGAAATGCCGGCCACAAAGAATTGGGTCAAGCGCAGCATCTGCTGCTGCGTAAAATGCGAATTCTTGATGATAAAAAAAGCGGGCAAACTGAGGCTGACCAAGAAAAGGTCATTGTAAAATTTACCCAAGGAAAAAGGCGCCACCGCCATTTGGACCAGGGAGATGATAATGCCGTACACAAAGATGAGGTAGAAGTAGCCATCCTCCCGCATGTCGCGCCCGATGCTCATCCCTCCCATCGCCACCTTAACCAGGTACAAGCCAGTGGCCAGGATGATGGCAATTCGGTAGGGCTTGAGTACCGTGTCGATCCCAAACCAAGCCTTGAGGACTTGCTCAAAGGGAATGAGAAAGAGGTAGACACAGAGCAGGCGGTAAATGGTACGATCCAGATTGATGGACAAAGCGAGGTGGCTTAAATGGTGTAGTATTGACGGTAGTCGACCGTGAGTTTTTCGATGGTTTCAATTTGCTCGCGACTGAGCCGGTCGAGCCAATCGCGGCGCTCCACAATTTTGGTATCGGTGCCCCGTCGCATCGAGCGGTTGCCCATGATGTGCTGGGTGGTACTCCGAAAGTTCAGCGAAAATTTGGCGGTATCCATCCCCACAAAATTCAGCAGTTGGACCATCTCCTCCCGCGGCTCCCGGCAGAGCGCTTCGTAACGCAGGGTGTGATAGCGCATTCCCGCCCGCTCCAAAATCTGGCGATTTTTTTCCATCTCACGTTTCCAGCGCCGCGTCGCCTCGGCCACATCCCAAGCGTTGTACTTGAGCGCCGAGCTGACCTGCGCCCGCGGGTCACGAACCAACCAAACGACGTAAAAATCAAAGGCCTCAATTTCCGAGAGGTACCAGGCTTGATCGATAATTTTGGAAGAATCGACAAAGACGTTTTTGGCCTCCAAATCCAGCATCTCCTCTACCAAAATCTGGTTGAGTTCCCGCAGCCGACGAAGCTTGCTGGGGTACAGGTGCCAAGCAGTCGGCAAGCCCCAGCGCCGCGACCACTGATAGGCTTCCTTGCCCAGGCGGTTCCAATAGCGATTGGTCGAAAACTGAAATTCCGTAAGGTTGGTCCGGAGGTCACCGGGCTTTACCCGCTTTAGGAAACGCTCCTTGATCGCATTCCAATGCTCACAGTCGACGAAGCGCTTGCCACAGGAACAGTTCTGCGCGGGCCCCTGATCCGGTACGAGCGACTTGTTATAAAACTTGCGCCGCTCCCCAATCGTCGATACGTCGGGATGGGTGGCGAGCAAAAAACTCAGCAGGGTCGAACCCGAGTACCGCTGCGAGAGGATGTAAATGTATTTCGTTTTTTCGATGGCTTAAACCTTTGTAGTGAGTTGAACCAACAGATCGTCGACCGCCGCCACCACCCTTTCGGTAGCATGACCATCGTCGCGATAGCATTCCCGGAAGCGCGCCCGCTGCCGCTTTTCCCGATCCGCTTCGGGATGCGCCAGGTAGTGGCGAATGGCCCGATCCATTTCCGCGTAGGAGTGAACGATGGTGGCGCCCCCCAAGTCGACAAACTTGCGCAGGTGGGTGTAATCCACCAGACGGCGGGCGGATTTCCAGTACGACAATTGGGCATCGGCATCAAAGGAGGTGAGCAGAACGGGTTTGTCTACCAGTAGGGCCTCAATCGAAATGGTCGCGCCCGAATTGAGACAGATGCTACAACCCACCAGGAGATCAGACAGGTGGTTCATGTCCTCTTTTTGAATACTCCACTTGAGTGCACTGCTGTGCATCCGGGGAAAGTCGACCGCCACCCGTTGACTGGGCAGGGCCTTGAGGCGACCCAACCAGGATTCGCTAGCCATATGCCCCTGTAGGTTTTGCGGATGTGGCCGAACCACGAGTTGTAAATCCGCTCCGTAGGTCCCCGCTTCAATTTCACGGGCCAGGCGTTCGACGATGTCAATCTCGCGGGGGGCAAAGCGCTGGGCGCTCATGGCGAAAAAGAGAAAGGGTGCCGCCGGGTCGAGCCCCATGGTGCGCAGTTGCTCGCGGTACTGGGGATTTTGCTGACGTTCGATGTGGTTGTCAAAATGCGGTACACCGCAAGTGTAGATGTGCGCCGCCGGGATGCCGTAATAGCTTTGCAGTTCTTCGTACATAATGGCTCCCCAAACGATAAAGTAATCGGCGATTACCGGGAATTTCCCCTTACTCGTGATGTTGTCCCAACTCAGCAGATGCAGCAGGGTGGGGATGCTTTTTTCTTTGGCGGCGTGTAAGAGCTTGGCCTCCAAAAAATTCACCGGATAGGTACTGACCAAAAGAGCGGGTTGGATTTTGTCCAGGAGCGCAGCAGCTTCCGCCGAAGCCAGATAACTTTTTTCTTGGGCCACAAAACGCTGGCGGATAATCGGAAAGTAGGGAATAAGACGGTGGATCAGGTAGTAGTATAGGGGGCGGATCCGTCGCCAGGGATGCCGCGAGCGACTGTACCACAGTCCGTGAACGTGCTTTTCCCACAGGGCGGGATTGGCCTTGATGTCTTCAAGGTAGTACTTGCGCTTGAACAGGTAGTCCTCATCCCAAAGCTTGTACTTTTCCCGCAACGCAAAAACCGCCACCCGAGGGTTGCTGTCCAGCTCGCGCAAGTTGGGATCGTTGGGATCGGGCGTGATGATGGCCACGGTTTTCCCCTGCTCGGTCAATCGTTCGATCAGGCCCGTCTGCAGGAGCATCCGCGCGGCAAAACCAAAGGAAATCACGTAGCACAAATCGTACATCGGCTTAGTTTTTTTTCAGTAGGGACTCGGCTCGGGCCCAGTCGGCTGGCGTGTCGATATTGACGTGGTCCGCCGCATCGCTCGTACAGTAGGCGATCCGACTCCCGTAGAGCGATCGTTGACTCCGCAGCACTTCGGTACGGGTAATGTAGATCGACCCATCCCGGTGATAGGCCGGGGGCAATTCCTGACGGCGGGGAATGATGCTTTCCTCTCCCGTTGCAATTTTTAGAAAGGGCCCTTCCTCCGTGGGTTCAAAGGTCCAGTGCGGGTTGTACTGATGTGGTACCTCGCGTACCGAAATCAAGCTGTCCGCCCCGCTTTGCGCAAAGTGCTCGATGGCCCCCCGAATCGCTTCCGCCCGTCGGAAAGGACAAGTCGGTTGCAGCAAACACAAGGCATCAAAAGCCATCCCCCGCCCCTCGTAAAATTCGAGGGCGTGGATCACCGTATCGATGCTGGGCGATCGGTCGGTGGCCAGTTCGGCCGGCCGCAGGAAAGGCACCTCCGCCCCCGCCCGACGACTCGCCTCGGCAATGGCTTCGCTGTCGGTAGACACCACCACCCGCGCAAAACTAGCGCTCCCCAGAGCTGCCTCAATGCTGTAAGCAATCAGGGGCTTGCCACCGAGGGGCTTGATGTTTTTTCCGGGGATGCCCTTCGAGCCGCCCCGCGCGGGAATGAGTGCTAGGATATTCATCAACTTAGTATTCGGTAAAGTAGGCTTCCACCAACGGAACGATGGCCTGGGAATACAAGCGCGCCCCCGCTTCGTTCAAGTGATCGTCGTCGCAATAGTGTTCGGCATCCCGAATCCCCGAAAAGCGCGCGCGATTCGCATCGCGAAAGGGGACGTTCAGCTCGCGGGCGTAGCCAGCAAAAATTTCGGAGAAGGTGTCGTAGTAATCGATCTTGTCCTTGGTAATTTCGGGTACGGGGGCCGAGAAAAAGACGAGGGGAATCTCCCGTTCGTCACAGTATTTTTTGATGTCGACCAAATATTCCAGGTGCTGCTCCAAGAGCGCATTTTGTCCCAGATCAAAGCGGTCGAACTGGTTGTAGTTTTGTAGCTGTGCTACGCTGATCGTATCGGGCGAAAAGACGAAGCCCTCGCCTCGGTAGGTCCCTTTGGGTTTGGGGAGGTACTTGCGGCCCAGCAGCTTTTTTAGCTTGGGTTCAAAATTGATGCGGTAAACGTAACTGGGAAAGAGCAAGAATTGCAACTTTTCCTTCCACGAAAAAGCGTCGCGAAAGAATGCCTTTTGCCCTTCGCCATAGCGCATCGAAGTTAGGTTGAAGCGTCCGTTGTTCAGTTGGTTGTTTTCGGAAAATACCAATGCGTACAGGTCCAGGACCACCAGACGGGGCTGGTGGTCGCGCAATATCTCGCGAAGCAAGCAGTAGCTCGTCAGGGGCGACTGGGCCGAACTGCCAAAGTTAAACACCGCGGGATCTCCTGGCAAAGCCCTCTTCAACACGTCGGGATCGTAGCTGCGGTAGGCGTGCGAAGACCCCAGTACTAACAAGTCGATGTTTTCCGACCGGTCGTAGTATCGGCCCAGCGGGCGGCGGGGAAAAACAGCCCGGCTCCCGCCAAGTCCCGCTCGTAGGTATACAGGAAGTAACCCAGCCCCAGGTTGAGTAGCAGGAGTAGTGTACTGTAAATTCCCACTTTTTGAATGAACAAGCGCAAGGTTAGCGTTTAAAATTGAAAGTAGATAAAGGTGGAAGCGGTCTTGGGCGTAAACACCAAAATCATCAAGGCCAACAGCAGGTACAGGCAACGGCGCAGCCAAGGTGGCATCCGCTCCTCATCCAAGGCCAGGCCGTGTTGTTCGCGCCGGTGTAACCACTCCATCCCCAGCATAAAAGCAATACCCAGCGAAACGCCCAGGGCATCGGTAAAGTAGCGTTTGTCAAAGCTGACACTGGTCGCCATCCGCTGCAAATAATCCAGGGCTTGGGTGAGGTTTTCGGCGCGGAAAAATACCCAGGCAATACAGACCAAAGCAAAGGTCAGGAGCATCTCCAAGCCCTCGCGGAAGGAGGGCAGGACCGACGCTTTGGCTACTACCTCCAGGTGTCTTCGGTTGCGTTGGAGCAAAATGCTGGGCATAAAAAATCCAGCGTGTAGGGCACCCCAGGCGATAAAGGTCCAGTTGGCACCATGCCAAAAACCACTCACCAAAAAGATGATCAGCACGTTGCGCATCAGGGTCCAGCGACTGTCCACCCGGCTGCCCCCGAGGGGGATGTACAGGTAGTCGCGAAACCAGGTCGAAAGCGAGATGTGCCAGCGGCGCCAGAATTCGGCGATGTCGCGCGAGAAGTAGGGAAAGCTGAAATTTTGCATCAGCTTGATCCCAAACAAACGCGCCGTACCGATGGCGATATCGGAGTAGCCCGAAAAGTCGCAGTAGATCTGGAAGGCGAATAAAACGGCACCGAGCGCCAGGGCCGGAGCCCCCAGGGTTTCGTAATTGACAAAAGTGCGATCGACGATGCTGGCACAGGAATCGGCGATGACAATTTTTTTAAACAGCCCCCACAAGATTTGACGCATCCCGTCCTTGGCACTTTCGTAGTTAAACTGACGGCGCCGTAGGAACTGTGGGATCAAGTTGGTCGCCCGTTCGATGGGGCCCGCTACGAGTTGGGGAAAGAAGCTGACGTAGGCAAAAAATACCGTCCAGTCCCGAACGGGTTCCAGCCGCCGCCGGTACACATCAATGGTGTAGCTGAGGGTCTGGAAGGTGTAAAAACTGATGCCCACCGGTAGCAAGACCTGAATGGTACGGGGGTGGATCCCCCAGCCCACCTGGGCCGCCAAAGTCACCAATTGATCCGCAAAAAAATTGTAGTACTTGAACACCCCCAGTAGCCCCAGGTTGACCAGCAGCGATATGCCCAGCAAGCGCCGCCGGGGGCCAGGGGCTTCGGTTTGTGCCATGCGTCGGGCCAGCAAAAAATCGACCAACGAGCTGAATACGATGAGCGATAAAAAGCGCCAATCCCACCAACCGTAAAATAGGTAACTTACCCCGACGATAAACAAATTCTGCGCCCGTAAATTTCGTTGAAAGACGTACCAGTACAACAAAAATACGATCGGCAAAAAAAGGGCAAAGACAAAGGAGTTGAACAGCATGGACCGACGCTATTTGGTCAATTCAATCAAGTAGCGGCCCGCCCAGGCCGTGCGTTTTTCATTGACCAGGGCCCGATCAATCGCCAAGGCCAAGCGGAGCAAAGTGCGAAACAAAGCCGTTTTCCCCAGTCGGTTGCGGCCCCGATCGGGCAAGCTTTCATCGGAGGCGTAATAGCCCAGGCGCTTGAGCATATAGCAAAAAAAGTAACCCCTGATGTTGACGTTACTAAAAGACTCGGCAAAGGTTTGGATGCCTTCGATCGTCAGGGGAACATCGCCCAGCTCTTCTTCAATCGTGAAGCGCCGCGCCAAGGAGATGAGGGGATTACTAGCCGCCCCTTCGAAGAAGATGGCCTTCCCCCCCGGCTTGAGAATGCGATACAATTCACGCTCGGTACCGGGATACTTGATCGTGTGGTGCAGCACGGCCTTGGCCACCACAAAATCAAAACTGTTGTCCGCAAAGGGCAAGTCCTGGGCATTGGCCACCACGAAGTGACAGCGCTCCGCCAAGCCCGATTGTACGGCCGCACGCTGCGCAATTTCAATGCCACGATCCGACAAATCAAAACCCGATACCCGCAATCCCCGCTCCGCCAAGGCCAATCCCAAGGCACCGGTACCACAACCGTAATCGAGCACCCGCAAATCCGCCGAGGCCTTCACCGTCCGCTGCAGGTAATCCAAAAAGATTTGGTGGTCCAAGCCGTAGAGGGTGCCTCCCTCGTGGGGCGGACGGCTCATGTGCTGGTAGTAACGTTCCCAGGTAACGGCCTCCGCTAGAATCCACGATTGCTGCCGGTCGTAAATCTCATTGTGCTCGATCCGCTCCCTTTCGAGTTGTTCGTTCATCATGACGGAAAGGAGTATTTAATAGGTTAGTCGCTTGTGGTAAGTAAAGGGACGCTCGGCCAACAGTTCCGCAATGCGCAAGCCCGCCTGACCGTCGCCGTAGATGATGTCCGCCTCGTGGTGCCCGTGCGCTACCTGCGCGGTGATGGCCCGGCTGATGGCGTTCCGGTCGTAGTCGACCACGTCGATCACGTTGCGACCGCGCTCGCGGCCATCCTGGCGCGAACCAATGTTGACCACCGGAATGCCGAGGTAAGAGCACTCCCGAATCCCCACGCTCGAATTGCCAATCAAACACTGGCTGTTTTTGAGCAGACGCAGGAAGTCGTGGGGTTCCATATTTTTAAAAAAGTGAATGTGCTCGATGTCGTAATTTTCGCGAAAGGCCCGAATCCCATTAGACGTCCCATCGGAGCCCGCATCTACGTTCGACCAAAACCAGAAGGTGGGTTTTTTCAATCCGTAAATCGCGTGGAGGGTCTCTTCTACATTCTGCCGCGAGGCGCCGTATTCGGTGGTGACGGGATGCTGCATCACCACCAGGTAACCCGCCGTATGATCGGGCCGGGCCCCAACCCCACCGTACTTTTGGTAGGGATCAAAGCTGAGTCGGTCATCCTGCAACAGATCCTTGGCCAAGTCAATGGACGGACAACCCGTTAGAAAAACGTGGTCGGGTACCTCCCCCAATCGCAGTACCCGCTCGCGCGCGCGCTCCGACGATACAAAGTGTAAATCGGCGAGTTTTGTAATGGCGTGGCGTACTTTTTCGTCGATGTTGCCCGTGACCTCTCCCCCTTGAATGTGCACCAGGGGAATGTTGAGGTAAGCCGCGGCGATGGCCGTCGAAATGGTTTCGTAGCGATCGCCGATGGTGACCACGGCATCGGGGGCCAGGTTTTCGTAGACGCTGGCCAGTTCGATGATGCCCAATCCGGTCGTCTTGGCCTGGGCGTGTAGGTTGCCCCCTTCCAGTACCGAGTATACTTTAGCCGCAATGTAAAAACCATCCGCTTCGATGACCTCTACCGCGCTTCCGTAGCGGTTGAGCAAGGCCGAGGCCGCCACCACCAGTTGTAGTTCCAAAGCGGGATGATCCTTGATGGCTTGCAGGGCCGTCTTGATTCGACTGTAGCTCGGGCGGGCCGTTACGACGACGCAAATTTTCCGTTGACTCATTTACAGATCTTCTTCTTTTAAAAAATCGTACCGCCGCTTGGCCTGACGCAGGGGCTTGCCGATCACTTCGCGAAAGGCGGTGGCGGGAAGGCCTTGCCCCGCCGGCTTCTTGGTTTCCAAGTCGTCAAAGGTCAGGTGGTGTCCCACGGCCAGGTCTTTGTTGACCGCCAGGGTTTTTTCAAATATCTTTTTCAAGCCTTGGTAGGGCTGTAAGTCATCCTTGTCGATGGGATGCCGCAGGGCCGTCTCGACAAAGCGGACGCCGCGAACCAGCTCGGCAATCTCATCGATGGTTAGGGAAGAGGTAGCGTCGGGACCAAAAATTCGGCGGTCGAAGACGGCGTGAAATTCCAAAATCTCCGCCCCCATCGCCACGGCCGCAATACCGGTGTAAATCTTTCCACTGTGTTCGGACAGTCCCACCTTGAGCTCTGGATAACGCGCCTGGAGTACCCCCATTACATTGAGCCCCAAGCGTTCGGGAGGCGTGGGATAACTCGTGGTGCATTGCAGGACGCTCAGGTCATTGCCAAAGGCTTGTAGGAATTGAACGGCCGCATCCAATTCCTCCAGCGAGCTCATCCCCGAAGAAAGAATGATGGGCTTGCCGGTCCGCGCAATCTTTTCGAGCATCAAAAAATTATTGACCTCGCCGGAGGCGATCTTGTAACGTTTGATGTCGAGCTCCTCCAACAAATCGACGGCGGCTTGCGAGAAGGGCGAAGACATAAATTCCAAGCCCACCTCATCACAGTGCTGCTTGATGCCCCGCCACTGCTCGGGGCTAAAGGACATGCGGTGCCAATAGTCGTAGCGGGTGGCATCTTCGTAAGAGAAGTTGACCCGGAAGGGCTCGGCAGCGGAGCTCTCGGCTTCGGCGATGTGGGTTTGAAACTTGATGGCATCGACTCCGGTACTGGCGACCGCGTCGATGTAGGAATGGAGGATACCCAGGCTGCCGTCGTGGGCTTGCCCGATTTCGGTAATCAAAAAAGTGGCTGCGCTCAAGCGGATTTAATTTTCGGATTCTTGATAGTATCCCTCCCCGTAGCCATAACCGTAGCGGTAGCCACCGTAGCCGTAGCCGCCCCGGCCCTGTTTGATCGCGTTGAAGATCAGGGCGGCGTTGGGGAGGTCGCCGCTGCGGTGGAGGTCTTCCAAGCTGCGTACCATGGCCTTGCGCGTGTAGCGGTGCCGGACGACGATCAGCATGTTGTCGACCATCTTGCGGAGGAGGAGGGCATCGGAAACCAGACCGATGGGAGGATTATCGATGAGGATGTAGTCAAAACGTTCGGACAGCTCCCGGAGGAGTTGTTCCATCTTTTCGGAAAGGATCAACTCGGAGGGATTGGGCGGAATGGCCCCACTGGTGATGATGGACAAATTGGGAGCGCCGCTAAAGGGTTGGATGATCTGGTCCAGGCTCTTCCGACCGATCAGGTAATTGGCCACGCCAAAACCGTGACCATCCCGATCCAAGTACTTGTTGAACTTGGGTCGGCGCAAGTCCAGCTCGATCAGGACGACTTTCTTACCGGACAGCGATAGGGTAATCGCCAGGTTGATGGCAATAAAGGTCTTGCCCTCTCCCGGAACGAAGGACGTCACCGAGAGGATTTGTTTGTCGCGATCGGGGTTGAGGTAACTCAGGTTGGTCCGCAGCTGTCGGAACATCTCGTTGATGGCCGAGCGGTTGCCCGCTTTGACCACCACGCTTTCCTTTTTCTTACTCTGCATGATCCGCCCCAGGATGGGTAGGGAAGTCAATTGCTTGAGCATCTCCTCCGAGTCCACCTTGGTTTCCAGTAGTCCCAGCAGGGCGATGATCAGGGTGGGGAGGATGATACCGAGTAGGGCACTGGCGATGTACACCAAGCGGTTTTGGGGAAAGACGGGCGAGCCCGAACTCCGAGCGGGTTCGATGATGCGGGTACTGGCCGTCGTCACCGCCTCGGACAAAGCCGTTTCCTCCCGTCGGGTGAGTAGAAACAAAAAGAGTTGTTCCTTGCTGCCCTGCATCCGAACCTGCTCCAGCAATTGCTGCTCAACAACCGGAATGTTTTCCAAGTTCTGCTGCAATTCCGCAATTTCTCCCTGCAGCTTGGCGATGGGAATATCGAGGTCCTTTCGCAAATTTTGGATCGTAGAAATGATCAGGGCCCGAATCTCCAGCATTTCGTTTTCCAGCGCCTGCCGAACCGGATTCTTGGCCGTAGCCGTCCTGATCAGCCGGTCGCGTTGGAGGACCATGTTGTTGAAGCGCTCCACCATACTGGACAGCACCGGATTGTCGACGTTGAGGTTGGTGGGAATCAGTTCGAAGGTCGCCTGCTCCTGGACCATAAAGCTTTCCAAGGAGGACAGTACACTTTTGCGCACCTCGTAATTGGATATTTCCTGATAGGCGTTACGGATTTCTCCCGTCGCAAAACTCATACTCGATGCGGCCGTCTCTCCGGTGATTACGTTGCGACTTTTGAACGCTTCGATGTTCCCTTCAACGGCATCGAGTTCTTCCGCCAACAGCTTGACCCGATCGTCGATAAAGCGCAGGGTGTTGCGGAGGATGGTATTTTCATCCTTGATCTCTTCTTCGTTGTACACCTCGATCAGGGTGTTGATGATGTCTTCGGCTTTGGCCGGTACCGGATCGCGGAGTTGTAGCACCAGTACGGAAGAGCTGTAGATGTTTCCCACCCGCTCCACGCGCAGTTTGGATTGGTAGCCCTTGGCCACTTTGAGCGCGGGGCGAATGACGATGTGGTAGGTACCGGGAACCACCAGTTCGGGTTCGACCGTCGACAGGACGAAGTAGCCGTAATTGCAGTAGAAGGGTTGGTTGTAGTAATGCTTTTCGCCTTCCGCCTCCGGGTCGCTCTTGAGGATAAAACTTTCGTTGTCGATCATTTCGATGTAAAACGAGGCGGAGCCGCGTTGCCGATCGGCGAGTGCAAAGGTGTCGATGCGGATGGGAGCATCGCGGTAAAATTCTTTTTCCTTGACCGATCCCTGTCGGTAGTACGATACATTACAACCCAGCTTGCTGATCACCTTTTCCATGAGGGTCAGCGAGCGTAAAATTTGCATCTCATTGTCCATCGACTTGCCTCCCCCACTAAAGCCTTGCCCCAGAAGGATGGACTCCTCAGAGATAATACCGCTGTTACCCGCGTCTTTGATCAAGAGGATGGCTTTGGTCGAGTACTGATAAGTCGTATAGCGTAGGTAGAGGTAACCCAGGGATAGGAAAATGCCAAAGCCAAGGACGTAAATCCACCAGTAGGAAAATAATTTTCCAAGCCATTTTTGAAAGTCGATACGCACCACCTCGAATTGAGAACTGGATCTCTGAATATTGATTTGCTCCTCCAAGTAATTGTTTGTTTAAGTGTGGGTTTGGGTTTTTGAACTCAGCGCGTCACGGTAATAATGAAGGCCGCCACCCCGGTAATGGCACTGATCCAGGTAAAGAACCGCGTAGCGGGATCGCGTACGATGCCCACCTTGCGTTTGTCGGGTCGGATGTAGACGACATCGTTTTGCTGTAGGTAGAAGTAGGGCGAAGTAAAAATTTCGGCGGAGTTGAAATCGACATAACCAAAGCTGCGTTCCCCCGCTGACTCGCGAACGATCAGTATGCTATCGCGCATAGAATAGTCGGTAAAATCGCCCGCCATGGTCAGGGCCTCCACGATGGTCAGCCGCTCGTTGAGCACATTAAAGGTACCGGGGTTGTTGACCTCGCCGTTGACGCTGACCCGAAAATTGAGCAGTCGGATATTGACGATGGGGGCCTGTTCGAAATAAGGCTCCAGCAGTTGCAGGAGGTGTTCCCTGGCCTCTTGGATAGTCAACCCACCGATGGCGACTTGCCCCAGGGTAGGAAAATCTACCCGACCTTCGAGGTCGACCAAATAACCATTCATCAAAAGGTTCTGGGTATTATTGGCATTGCCCGTTTGTCCGGCCAGCTCGAAAGGTTCGTTGGCCATCACCTCGGCACTGCTCACTTGGATGTGTAAGATATCGTTGGTTTGGATGGTGATGGGAATGTAGTTGGCGATGAGCTGGGGCTCGGTGGGAATGGCTGGCTGTTGATTGTAGTTGAGCAGGGATTCGTAGGAAACACAACCGCTGCTCAACAACACCAAGCCCAGCAGCCAACTACCGTAATTTAATTTCATCGTGCAGTTCTCATTTTTTGGTTATCCAACGTAAAACTAATCATTCCTCGCTTAAATTCACGTAGCTGCCCTGTTTACAGCATTTTTTGTAGCCCTCCGGTCAAGGCTTCGCCAACGATAAGTCGCGGCGTACTTGATCCCATAGAAAAAACCGTCTTGATCCGAAGTCATTCGGACCCGCTCCTCGCTACCGGCCTAGTGGCCGCTGTGGTAGAGCAAATATTCCAGGCCACTGCCTGGCGAAAACATATCGTCGTTGACCTTCCAGGTCAACTTGTACAGCGGATCACTGCGTTGATCCACCTCTTTTTTTACCTCGGCACTGATCGGCGTAGCCAAGCCCTGGTTCCACAAACGATGGGGACTGTCGGCGCTGATCTTGGGGGTGCGGTCCCAGTGCTCGCGAAAAGTCGCATCTTCCCGGTAGACCTTCTCGAAGGTGTAGTGAAACCAGTAGTAAGGGTACACCTTGAGCCAGCGGGTAAAGGGCGAGCTAAACCAACGGGGCGGATCGGCCTTGAGCCGGCTGTACAAACCCGAGCGATTGATCAGGCGGTGCCACAATCGGCGTTTGGAGACGAAGACCAAGTCCTTGTGCGTCTCCCAGAAGGCCGTGGCCGCCCGCGCGTAGGTCTGAGCGATGTAGCTGCCCGGTTCGGAGGCCAGAAACCAGCTCGACAGCATGCGGTCCGTACCGGGGCGATCAAAAGCAAAGAAGCCCGTTTGCAGGTGGTCGAGCAGCCAGTCGTCGAGGGGCTTGCAACAAAAGCAGGTGGCATCCACCCATACTCCGCCGTGCTGGGCCATCAAGTTGATGCGGATCTACTCCGACATGGTGCCGCGGGGAATTTCCGCGCCACGGTTCTCCAGCACCTTGCCCAGATCGACAAAGCGATCAAAATTGTGGGTATCCAAAAAAATTATTTCCCAGCTACCGTTATATTTACGCCAGGAATCGTAACTCTTGCGCACCACCTCCGGCATGTCATCGTACCCCTGTAACCAGAGGAACCAAATTTTCCGGGGAATCTGGGGGCTGTTGTTTTCCGTCACTATAGGCTCAATTGTCCAGTTAAAAAATGAATAAACTCACGCAATACCTTCGTAGAAAATTTTTTGTGCTCAACGAGCTGCGCAAAAAGAAAACCGTCGTACTCATCATCAGCTCGATGCGTTCGGGGTCGACCCTCCTAAAGTCGCTGCTCGCCACCGCACCGGATACCTCTCACCTACCCGAAGTCGATTTCCAAACCTACACCGCCCAAAATGCCTGGCGCATCAAAACCCTCAGCAATCGCCCCATCCTCATCCTCAAAAAACCCGCGATGTTCGACGACCCCAACTATCCACAATTCCCCCCCCTCCCGGGGGTTAAGAAAATCGTCCTGCTACGGGATGCCTACGAAACCGTAGTCTCCCTCCGCAAAATGATCGCCAAAGCGTATCCCGAACTAGCGGACACCTGGACCGCCGAAAAACTCCTCCACGACTACTGGCTACCCCTCTACCGCAAGCTCACTGACGACCCGCGTCTGCAGGGCGACGATACCTTGGTGATTCGTTACGAAGACGTGCTCGCCCAGCCCATCGACCAGACCCAGCGCATCTTCGCCTTCATCGGCTCGCGCCAGCGCGAAGGGGTCGATTCCTACGCTCCACCCAGCTCCTACCAATGGGCCTGGGGCAACGACGACGGGGGCGAAAAAATCAAAAGCCACCGCGTACAGGCCCAAGAACTGCGTCGGGACGATCCCGTACTCGTCGAACTCATCGAAAACTCCGAAGCGGTACGGAAGCTTCGTCACCAGTTGGGCTATCAATAGATTCAAATGCGCGCGGCGACACTTTTGCCGCCGGCCTTCACTCGTTACTAATCTCTTTTAAATACCAATCCCTTTTCGCGAAACTGCATCCCACGCATCCCCGTTTGGGGCAGCAGCTCGCGGGCCGTTTGCGTCAGGTCAGCGGCGTAACTAAAGCCGAGTTCCTTCATCCGGTCGATCCAGTAGTCTTCGTACTGTAAGTTGACGTGGTGATGTCCCTGCTGCCCGGGGACCGCAAAGGTGATCATCAGGTACTTGGTCGCCGCACCAAAGGTTTTCAGAAAATTGGGCTCGTACTGCTGTTCCACGTGCTCGATAAATTCGGTCGACCAGACCAGGTCGTAGGGCTTTTCTGGGGCCCAGGGGCCGTGGGTAAAATCGTGCTGCCGCACCCGGTCGGGCAATACGCCCTTGCTGATGGCCGAGGGGCTTCCGTCGACTCCGAGTACCTCTACTCCGCCCCGGTCGAAGTATTCCAATACGTAGCCCAGGCCACAACCCACGTCCACCATCGACCGGACGCCCAATTCACCGATGCACCAGTCCCAGATTTCGGGACACCAGGTGCCGGGGGCGGGCCGTCCGATGACGTAGCCCCCCAAGTGGCCTTCGGACAGTTCGAGGGGCAGTACAATGGGCTTTTTTAGTCCAATCTTGATCAGGAATTTCTTGATTCGTTTCTCAATTTGTTTGACTTGACTCATGGATAGTCTTTTAGCGGTGCGCCATCCTTTGCCACCCCGGCTCTTGCTACGGGAGCCAGCCAGGGGTCGAGGACTCGAAGCAGCCGTTGGTCGCTTTTGTAAGCTTGGTAATGATGATGCATGGTTTCTACCTTTTCCCGATAGCGAGAATCGGTCAATATCTTTTCAATGTTGCGCTCGATGTCCACCACTTGATCGCGGTCCTTATCGGCCATGATCCCCAATTGGTGATAAGCCACCCGGGCAGCACAGCCATTCTGGTCGGAGCGCTTTCCCGAGTAAACCAACATCGGTACCCGGTGGTGGATGCACTCGTTGATCGTGTGGATTCCGCCGTGATTGATCGAACAATCAGCCTGGGCCAGCACGCGAATTTGCGGTACCCAGGCGAAGGGATACACGTTGGCCGGAACCGTGCTGAGTAGCTCGTCTTCCAACAGGCCACCCAGGCTGAGAATCAGCAGCCAGTCCGATCTTTTTTCAACCGCCCGAACGAGGCGTTGTAGAAAATGGTGGTCGCCCCGTTTGAAGGAACTGACCGAGCAGTAGATCAATGATTTTTTTTCGCGGGCCTTTTCCGCGAAGAGGTCCGCCAGCTTGGCTTCCACCCTCGCATCACTGCGCAACTCGCGGCGCTCCGCGTCGACCATCGCACCGACGTAGTGCAGCTGGGGGCGGGGAGGGTGGGGAAATTCCATTTCCCATAAAGTCATGCTCAGTACGGGCAGGCCTTGATAGGTGATGGGACCGGGCCAGTAATTTTCCCGCATCCATTCCTTCGGAAAACCCACTTGTCGACCGTAAGCCAGCAACACGCTACGCCGGTTGGTCCCCACACTTCGCCAGCGCTTTTTGGCAAACATCCACCAGCGTTGCCACCGGACTTTTTGCCAGGCCCAACGCAGGCCCCATTCGCTGCCGCGCCAGCCCATTCCGGGCAGGGTGTCGTGCAGCAGGGGCGGCAGGCCAGGACTTGGCCAGAGCGAAAACCACTGGCTGAGCAAAACCGTCGGGACCCGCTCGCTGACCGCCGTCATCAGGTGTTCGTGCAACTCGACGTCGATGAGCAGTAAGTCCGGCGACCAACGATCGAGCCGTTCCCGAAAATCCGCCATGCCCAGATTTTGGATGGCGCTTTGGCTTTGGCTGCGCGCTTGACGCCAGCGGTACCACCAGCGTTGCAACTTGCGCAGCCCCCCTCGAAAACGGGGCAGCTCGGGAGCGGGAAAAAAATTGATCCCGGGAAGCTGTTCGTAGCGGATGCCATTGGCGCGTACTTTTTCGCCCACTTCCTTGGGGCTAGCGTAGGTGATCGTATGCCCTCCCGCCTCCAGGCGTCGAACGAGTTCGAAGCTGGCGTAAAGGATGCCGGTCAGACCGGAGGTGATGCATACAATGTGTGCCATAATCAAAAACGACCGGGTTTAATATTTTTTAAGCCAGCAGACTTGATTGTTAAAAGTTTTGATGCGGGCCGTGGCCTGGTGCTCAGACAAGTAATCGTGAATCGCCCGGGCGCAACCATCCCAAAAGTAATAGTCATCGACGATGATGATGCCGCCCTTTTTTACCCGAGGGTACATTTCCTTGAGGCAGGTCATCGTCGAGTCGTACCAATCGCCGTCGAGCCGCAAGAGGGCGACGGTACCCCCGGAGTACTGGGGGAGGGTATTTTCAAACCAACCCTTACTGATTTCAAAATGCCGGGCCCCCGCAATTTGCATGGCACGCTCGGCATCTTCAACGGCCGCCTTACAATTGTCGTAGTAAGTCGGGCTCTCCGTATTGTTTTGCCAGTCGAGCGCACGCTGACCATCGATCTCCTGGGCATCCGGCAGGCCTTCAAAGCTATCGTACAAATAATAATGTCGCTGTGGCCCCAGGATCTTGGCGATCCCTCCGATCATGCCTCCTTTCCAAACCCCACACTCGACGATCGCTCCTTCCTGATCCAAGACCTTCTCCGCCAGCAGCAGATTGGTGATGTACCAGTTCTCGGGAACCATGGTGTGTCCACGAAAGGACTGGTAGATTCCTTCGTAGCGACGGAGCTTCTGGAGGTGATTGAATTTTTTGCGAACGTAGTTTACCATGGGCGTTTCGAATCTTTGCTTGGTTTAACTTTCTTGATCGGATAGCAACTCGCTGATGACCGCTTCGATGGCCTCGCCAAACTCGGCGATGGTGGGATGGTCAAATACCATCTTGATCGGCAGGTCCAGCTCAAAGGCTTTTTCTACCCGGGCCATCAAGCGAATGGCTTCGAGCGAGTTGCCCCCCAGTTGGAGGAAATTGTCGTTGACGCCGATCTTTTCGACGGGCAGTATCTCCAGCCAAAATTCGGTCAGCATTTCTTCCAATTGTGTACGGGGAGCGATGTACTCCACGTTCGATTCCACCTTGGAAGGCTCCCAGTCGGGCAATGCCGAACGGTCGATTTTTCCATTGGGGGTGAGGGGCAATTCGTCCAGGCGTTGGAAGCGGGTAGGGATCATGTACTCCGGCAAACGCTCCGCCATATGCGCCCACAATTCGCGGGTGGGAATGTCGCGGTCCGCCACGTAGAAGGCCACCAGCTCCTGCCCGTCGATCGTCTTGCGCGGCTCGATGTAGCCAATTTCCTTCATCATCACCCGCACTTCCTGCTCGTCAATGGGCTCGTTGATTTCGTCGATGGCGGTTGCTCGTTTTTTGTGTCCCATTCGTACGTCCCAACTGTAGGGGAAGGCGTAGTTGCTGTAACCCTGTTCCTTGGTGTGAACGTAGATGCCCAATTTGTTGATGATGCAGTTGGTCGAACGCCCCGTATCGGCGGGTCGAATCCAGGGTATCTTTGAGTCGAGGTATACGTACATTTCCTCCAAACTTACATCGGTGTAGCGGTAAAAGTCGACAAACTGAACTTGTTCGAAAACCTCATCGGTATCGAAGATCGAGACATCCATCAAGCGACTGACCGCGTCATCTACGCGGTGGTATTCCTTGCGGGCGTTGAGAATGATGTCGTCAATACCCGAGATGTCGACATTGTCTTTCCAGAAGAGCTCTTCGGTCAAACGGGTTTCAAAAAACTGTCCCCGCGATAGTCCCGTTACGATGATCGGAATTTTCTTTTCCACCGCAATTTGCACGCTCATGGTGTAGAGCGCTTTGAAACAACCGTTACAAACATTGCAGTGGCGTTCGAGGCTGTCGACAAAAATTTCGTTCATCGCCGGGGTAGTACCAAAGACGTGGTCGATGCCCAGATCGCTGACGATGCGGCGAACGTTATCCTTGGCCCCTTCGGAAATAAAGCCATTGTCGAGGGTAAAGGCGAGTACTTCGAAGCCCATTTCCTTGAGTTGCCCCAAGGCGTAAGAACTGTCTTTGCCTCCACTCAGGAGCATGATACAATCGTAGTCGCCCCCACGTCGCTTCCGCGCCTGGCGGAAGATTTCGCGCAGGTCATCGAGGGTCTTGAAGTACTGCTCGGCCTTGCGTTGGAAAGACTCAAAGGAATGGCAAAAATTGCAGACGCCATCGTCGTCAAAGACCGCCTCCGGATAGTTGGAGGGCAGGCCACAATTGGTACAATAGTGCTCAGCTTCGTGCTGGGTAGCATTGGGGCGGTCCCAAAGCTCCACCACCGTTTGCTTTACCCCGGGAAAGCTGGACAGCGCCGCTTCGATCTCACCGGGTTCGATCCGAATACCACCGATTTTCATCTGCTGGTCAATACGCCCCAAAAACTCCAATTGCCCCGCGCGGTTCCACTGCACCAAATCCCCCGTCCTTTAGATCTTCCGGCCCGGACTTATCGGATTGTCGACTTTGCGCTCCGCCGTCAGATCGGCTCGGTTCCAGTAGCCCACCGCCAAACTCTCGCCCGCCAGGTACAACTCTCCCGGTACGCCCTGCGGCGTCAGTTGACCACTCTCGTTGAGTACGTAAACTTGCATGTGCGGAGCCGGCACCCCAATGGGGACCGACAATTTATCGCGATCCACGGGTTCGTACCGGTGCCAGACGCAGCCAACGGTGGCCTCCGTGGGGCCGTATTCGTTGTAGATCTTCAAACCCGCCGGAAACCGCTCCTGGATACTCGCCGCCAATTGGGCTTTGAAATCTTCACCGCCCACAACCATCACCCGAATCCGCGACTGAGCCAAGTCCTGGTCGTGGAGCAAGGTCAGGTGGGAAGGCGTAAGCTTGATGGCATCCACGGCATTATCGGCAATGACGTCGAGCAAGGCCAAGTCGGGCCCACTGGTGACCTCGTCGTAAATCACGATTCGACCACCGCTAATTAGGGGTACGT
>CALCCH010000227.1 GCA_937899855.1 uncultured Saprospirales bacterium
ATACAGGATAGTGGTCGCTCAAACTCGTCGACGGTTTCCAATATCTGCGCATCGCCTTTTTCGTTGGAGTTGTGAATGTCGTTGGGGCTGCGGAAGAGCTGGGGGCTGGCCATGATCGTATCGCTCTTGCTCGGGGGCGCTGGATCGTCGCCATTGTGGGCCAACTGATCATTGGCGGCGAGCATCACTAGGGGGCTACTGACGAAAAAAGCCAGTACGTACAGAAACATCGAGTATCTTTTCATAATCATTTCTTTAGCCAGTTCTTGTCTGAACCAAATGGTCCCGCTCTCTCACCGGGGGAAGTATTGGAACGGCTCGGTGCCCGTCTTCTAGTGCCCCCACGGCGTACTTTTTCTGGGTTTGATCCCTTAAAAATAGGAAAAAACTGCCGGGCGAACTGCTCGTGGGCCAACAAAAGTCAATTTTAACAAGTCTGAATTCGTTGAAATATATTGAGGATCAACGGTTTTCATTTGTAGAAAATTAATAATGCGTCAGGGAGGGTGATGAAAATCATGCCGCAGGTTGAGCGAGGTCACTACCGGCGAGGGAGAAATCCACGAGCTTTGGAGTATTCGTTTATAACCTACAAAAATCACACCCATCATGTTGAAAGTAGAAGTCATGAACCTCAGCCCCGGACGGATTGTCCTGCGTTTTTACCTGATGATGGCCGTCGTCCTCCTCGCCGGCTTTACGGGAATCTGGTTACTGGGTTTGTTGGCCCTGCCCATCTTCCTAAGCGCCATCCTGGCGGTCAAAGTCCGTTTGCCCATCACCAAGACCGCCAAGCGGGTCCCATTGGAGCGCCAACGCGAGGCGGCGCGTCCCCAAGCCAGTACACCGCCTAGCGTACGCGCCTAGCGTGTGGGATCAGTCGATCAAGTCGTTGTCCCGGAGAAAGCGAATCAGCGCCACCTTGAACTGAGGCGAGATGCGAAAAAAGCGCCAGTAGCTCCCCTTATTGGGCAGCTCGCGGTACCCTTCTTCCGTCTCCGTACTGTGCCCCGCCCCGCGCGCCACGACCGTCGTCAACCACCGCTGCCGATCGCCGGCGAACAAGCGCTGCAAACGCGCCACGTTCTCGCGGTGGGGAACGATCCAGTCCTTTTCACCGTAAATGGCCAAAAAAGGCCGCTCGAAGCGCCCCAACGAGGGGCCGGGATCGTACGCGTGCCGACGGACCCACAGCGAGTCGATGGCCGCCGCACTCGCCGGGATATCCGTACCCTCCAGCAATTCCTTCCAGCCATTCTGATCGCCCCGCCGCAGCAACTCCTCAAAGCGTTGAAAATTGGCCGGTGTCGCTTCGGCCTCTAGCATCAAATTGGTGTACTCCGTGATTTCCGCCCGCGCCGTTGCCGATAATTTGAACTCCTCCAGCCCGTAGTCCATCGACTGCAATTGTTGGTCCGCCACCGAAGTAGAGGGGCCCACCACACTCACCATAAAATCGAAATCCGTCTTTTCCGCCGCCTTGGCAATCACCCAGCCCCCCTCGCTAGCGCCCAGAACGCCGATGTGCTCGTAAGCATCGACCCTTCCCCGCAAGTAAGCTTTGATCGCCACCAAGTCATCGGCCAAATCCTCCAGGGTGGCCGTCGAGCAATCCCCGGTCGATTGTCCCGTTCCCCGTTTGTGGTACGCGAGTACCGACACGCCGTAGGGGTGTAGGGTCCGGGCGTACAAATCGTATTTCGTATTGCCCGCGTAGCAGCCGCGTCCCCCCACGATGATGAGCGCCGTCCGGGAAGGGCGGTACTTGGGGCGGTGCAGGTGGCCACGGAGGCTCACCTCCCCATTGTCGACGCTGATGGCCTCCAGTTCATAATCGGGAGCCGGTGGCTCGGGGACCTTATTGAGGTGGACGTAAACCGTCGGATTGGTATTGGGAAGGAAGCCGTGGATTTCCGTGGACTTGGAATCCAACTGGAGTATCGCCTGACCGTAGCCCGTGTTGAGCCGCAGCTGGCCGACGGAATCCACCTTTACCGGGATGAGGAATTCGCCGAATTGGGGATGCCATTCCTCCATGATTTGCAGCGATTGCCACTGTCCCTCCGCTTGGTAAAAACGGAGGTCAATCCTCTGGTAGCTGTTATTTTTGACAAAGGCGCCCTCCCAGTAGCCCGTGAGGGTAGTCGCAAAGGAATCTTCACCGGCTTGGGCGACTCCCGTTTGGGATGGAAAGAGCAGGGGGAGCTAAAGAAAGAACCAGGGTAAAAAGTGGGTACTAGCCATTGTTATGTGGTTAAAGGGTAAGGGGCCTTCTCCCGGGGGAAAATGGCCATTGGGTTCGTTCTAAATACGGATGGACCCCGCATTTGGATTTCCGGGGGTAAATTTTTGTTTTTACAATGGGGCGCTAGCGGGTTTCGGAATGGGACTACCGAGCGGAGCGGAGCCGATCAGCCGGGCAGGTCTTCCAATTGCTGCTGCCGGAGCAGGTGGATGGCGCCACCTTCCACGGCGATGAGCCCCTCCGTCTTAAAATCGGACAGGGTGCGAATAACGGATTCCTTGGCGGTACCCACCAGGGCGGCCAAATCCTCGCGCCGGATGCGGATGGGCGCCGCCGCTTCCCCCCGTTGGGCCAGCCGGAGCAGGGCTTCCGCCACCCGTTTGCGGATTGAGTCGTAGGCCAGGCTGAGTAAGCGTTGTTCTTTTTCTACGACGTTGCCCGCCAGGAGTTTGATGAATTTGGCGGCCAAATCCCGGTCCCGGTAGAGCAGGTCCAGAAAGTCCGCTTTGGGAATGAGGCGGACCCGAGTCGGCTCCGTGGCGACTGCGGATTCGGCGTAAGGCTTGTCCCGCAGGAGGGCCTCGTAGCCCAGAAAATCGCCCGCGCGGTAGAGTTGGTTGATGTATTCCTTGCCCCACTCGTTGCTACAGAAGGTCTTGATTTGTCCCGTTTCGATCAGGAAGAGGTAGCGCGCCGTATCGTCTTCCTGGAACAGAAAATCCTTCTTGCCGTAGTGTCGTTCCTCGCGATTGGCGGACAGAGCGGCGAGAGCTGCTTCGCCCTTTCCCTCCCGGGCAAAGGCCGACCAGGTGCCTTCGGCGGTGGGCTGGTCCCGCTGCTGGCGTTCGCTTTTTTTTAAGCGCATCTCGATGGCGTCGAGCAGTTCGACGTCGTCGAAGGGTTTGGTGAGGTAATCGTCGGCGCCGAGGTTCATACCCTTGCGAAAATCGACCCGTTCGGCCTTGGCGGTGAGGAAGATAAAGGGGATGTCGCTGGTCTCGGGCTTTTTTTCCAGGATGCGCAGTACGCCAAAGCCATCGAGCTCCGGCATCATGACGTCACAGAGAATCAAATCGGGGGGGCTTTGTAGGGCTTTTCCCACCCCCACTTTGCCATTTTCGGCGGTCTCCACTTCGTAGTCGGATAGCTCTAGCAGTTCCGCGAGGTTCTCGCGGACCTCGGTATTGTCTTCGATGATGAGGATTCTTTTCATGGGGTCTGATCAATTGGTAGTTGCACTATAAACACCGAACCCCGCCCCTCGGTGCTGCGAAACGTTATTTTTCCCCCCATCATTTCTACGTAACCCCTCACGATGTGCAAACCCCCCCCGGTACCCTGAATGTTGCTGACGTTGGTGGCGCGGAAAAAGCGGCCAAAGAGGTGCTCCTGATCCCGTTGGGGGATGCCCATCCCCTCGTCGCGAACCTCGAAGCGGAGTAGCTTTTCCTCCGGAGTGCAGCGGTAGTAAATCGACTGATGGTCCGCGGAATATTTGCTGGCGTTGGAGAGTAGGTTAAACAGGATGTGCTTGAGCAGGCGAGGATCCAGGTGGACCTCCAGGTTGCTCGGAGGGGGCTGGTAAACGATGCGCTGGCCCGGCAGGAGGAGGACCAGCATTTCTTCGATGACTTCCCGGTTGAAGCCGTCTACCGAAAAGCGCTCCGCTTGCTGGGCCAGTTTGCCTTCTTCCAATTTACTGAGGGAGAGAAAATCGTTGAGAATATCGGTGAGCAAGCCAACGGCGGTCTTGATGCGGTCGATGTGTTTTTGTCGCTTGTCCTGCTGGTCGCTGCTGGGGTAGCGCCCCACCAGGGCGGCCGAGGACAGGATGGTGCTCAGGGGGGTGCGAAACTCGTGCGAGGCCATCGAGACGAAGCGGGACTTGAGTTCGCTCAGTTCTTTTTCCTTTTCTAGGGCCTGGCGGGTTTCCCGTTCGGACTGGCGCAGGGCATTTTCGGCGCGTTTGCGTTCGGTGACTTCGTGTTCGAGCTGCTGGTTGGTGCGCAGCAGTTGGTTGACCGTTTCGGAAAGCTCTTCGGTCCGCTTTTGTACGATGCGCTCCAGCGACTGGTTGAGCTCGCGAATCTGACTTTCGATCCGCTTTTGTTCGCTCAGGTCGTGGACGATGCCGGTGTAGATCGTTTTGCCCTCCAGTTGTACTTCCGCCACGCTGAGGTAGAGGGGGAAAACGTCCCCATCCTTGCGTTTGCCCCGCACCTCGCGACCGCTCCCAATAATTTTTTTGCGCCCCGTCGCTTGGTAGTGCTCCATGTACTCATCGTGTTCGGAATGGTAGGGCTCGGGCATCAGCATATTGATGTTTTGCCCCTGGACCTCTTCGGCGGAGTAGCCAAACAAACGCGCCGCCGCCGGGTTGATGCTCTCGATCCGGCCCCGCCGATTGATGGTGATGATGCCGTCAATCGCGGTCTCCCAGATCGCCTGGAGGCGACGGGCATCTTCGGAGCTGGCGGAGGGCTTGGCATTCACTGGACGCTGAGTTAGGGTACTTTAAAGCGGGCAAAACGACTCGGGGTTGATAAAAGTCACCGCGTCGGGTGCGGCAAGTCATTTTTCACCGGTCCTAAAAATAAGAACTTGCTAGTGAAAAGTAATTATTCCTTCACCAATTCATCCGCCAATCATGGATATCCTCGCACCCATCTCCAGCATCATGACCACCATCCTGATTACCGTCAACCCGGAGGACAGCCTCTACCAGGCCAAAAAGCTGATGGACCAATACCGGATTCACCACCTGCCGGTCGTTCGCTATCGGCGCATCGTTGGACTCCTCAGCTACAGCGATCTGCTCTACTTCCTCAAGGGCCTCCGCCACGACCGCACCGAGGACCTGATGAACGAAATTCGCCTGAAAAACTACAAAGCCAAAAGCATCATGACCACCGGCTTGGCCAAGGTAGAACCCACCGACCGGATCAACGTGGCGCTGGAAGTGTTTAAGACCAATCGCTTTCACGCGCTTCCCGTGGTGGCGGACGGCGAGCTGGTGGGGATTCTCACGACCTACGACATCATCGTCGAACTCGCCAAAACTCAAAATCGCCTTGCCGTATGAAAGCCATTCAATCTATCCAGATCGTCGGAATCAAAGGGGACCAGACCTACGAACGGTGGAAAGCCAAGGTACTGCAAGCCCTCCAGGAGCTCTATCTCCCCCTGGAATTGGAGGAGATCAACCAGGTAAAAGCCATCGTCAAGACTGGCCTGGGCGCCATTCCGGCACTCTTGGTAGATGGACGGGTCCTGATCGAACGGGGTCCGAACCAATTGGAAGCGGACAATATCGTGGCCAGCCTGCACCAGTACTTGGAGACGGGTTGGCCCGAGGGTAAAAAAATCATCGTGCCCACCGATTTTTCCCGGGCCTCCCGCAATGCCTACGCCTACGCTTCCGACCTGGTGGCGGAGTGGGGGGGAGAGCTGCAACTGCTCCACGTTTGTCATCCCGGTACCGAGTCGATCGACGGCCTGCCGCTGTTGGCGGTGGAGGACTTGATTCGGGATCGGGAGGAAGAATTGGCTCGTTTTCAGCTCGATGAGGCGGGGGCCAGTATGAAGCAAACGGTGGTGGACAGCTTGGTCGACCGCGAAGTGGTGGTGGGCCTGGCCAGTGATGAGCTGATCCAACGCTCCGCCTCGGCCGCCACGGACCTGATCGTGATGGCTACGCGGGGCAAGGGCAATGTCTTGGACCACGCCTTCGGCAGCGTATCCAGCCGGGTCTCTCAAGGGGGCCACTGCCCGGTCTGGTTGGTGCCCCCCCGGGCGCGTTACCGGGGCATTCGCAACATCCTCTACGCCAGCAACTACACCTCGGCCGACGAACGAATGGTGCAGAAAATACTCCGCCTGGCCCAACCCTTTGGGGCCGACGTACACCTCGTACAGGTCAACGACAACAGCGATGGCAACCAACAGGAAATGGACGAGTTGGCCATTGATCGCCTGTTTGCCCAAACCACTTTTCAAAATACCCTCTACCTCAGTACCATCCGGCACAATCGCATCTGGGAAGGCCTCAATGGCTACGCTCAGGAAAACGATATCGACCTGATTGTACTGGTGACCCGCCACCGCAATTTCTGGCAGGGGCTACTCCACCGCAGCATCACCAAACAGATGGTATTCCACGCCAAGTTGCCCCTACTGGTCCTCCACCTGGACGATCAATAAACCCAGCGACAAATCATCGCGACCATGAAAAAGACCATTCTCGTTCCCATCGATTTTTCCCCCAGTGCCCAAAACGCCCTGCATTACGCCCTGGCCTGGGCCGTCGAGCTGGAGGCCCGCTTGGAAGTCCTGCACGTATACGGGGGTACGTTTAGCTTGGAGGAAATGCCTGCCTTCCAACTGGGGCAGGGCCGGGAGGAAGCCCTGCTACAACGCCTCACCGAGTTCAGTCAAATCCCCGCGGGAGTACCCGGGGCCAACTTGGTGCTGAGCCGGCAACTGCGTCTGCATCCCACCGTGGCCGATGCGATCGTGGAACGTTCCAAAGAAATGGCGGCGGATTACATCGTCATGGGCACCAAAGGGAGCCACGACCCGTTCGAACGCTGGTTGGGGAGCGTTTCCTCGACGGTCGCCCAACGCGCCCGCTGTCCGGTTTTCCTCATCCCCAAGCCCTCCCGATTCCAAGGATTTAAGCATTTGCTCTACGCCAGCAATTTTGAGTCGGTGTCTCCCCCACTGATTGACCAGATCAGCGCCTGGGCGCAGCGGTATCAGGCCAAGGTCCACTTTATTCACGTCGACGACATTCCCGGGCGTCCGGCGGAGGAATTCGCTACGCTGGAAGACGAGCTCTACCAACGGCTTTTTAAAAATGGTGATCCCCCCTTCCCGCTCAACCTGGCTACGGTGCGGGCGTCCAGCGTGAGTAAGGGCCTGCGCCAGTACGCCAGCGAGAACGACATCGATCTACTGATCCTGGTCAACCGGCAACGGCAATTTTGGGACAACGTACTCGGCGAAAGCCTGACCAAGGATATGGCCCTGGGTACCACCGTTCCCCTGCTCGTCCTTGATTACGACACCCCCCAATGAGTACCGCCATGAAAATCATCGTTGTACCGACCGACTTTTCCGATGTTGCCCGCTGTGCGCTACACAGTGCGGCCCAGTTGGCCAATCACTTTGGGGCGCGCATCCACTTGGTGCACTTTTACCAGGTTCACAGTCGGGCGGGGATGTTGATGAGTATCCGCAATTTTATGCAGCGCGCTGCGGAAGAAAATTTAGCGGTGGAGGTGGCGGCGGTACGGACGGACCTCAAGGAGCGTACGAGCTTGGTGACCCGAGCGTTGGAAGCCGGGGTAATTGATGGGATCGTGGCCTACGCGGGTGCCCTGCACGCCGATTTGATCGTGATGGGGACCCAGGGCGCCAACCGCTTCCCCGACATTTTTCTGGGCACCATGGCCACGGCAACCATCCGTCGGAGTAGCCTACCGGTGCTGGTCGTACCCCCGCAGTGGACCTACCGGCCCCCGACCCGCTTGGGGCTCGCCGTCGAAAATCAAGTGAAGTACGAAACCGACCAACACACGACCCTCAACGCACTCGCAGCCGCCTACCAAGGCCAAGTGGAGCTCCTCCACGTCGACGCTCCCGGCCGACCGGCCGCCGTCCTTGATCCGGCCTACGAGATCGTCCTGGGGCAGTACCTGCACCGCACCCACCGACTGGCGGAGGCGGACCTCCACCGCGGCCTGCAACAGATGGTTGAAGAACCGGGGATTGACCTGCTGGTCATGATTCGTCGCCAACGCAGTTTTCTCGAACGGCTGTTTCAAGGGAGCCGAACCCTCCGGGAAGTTTTTTCCAGTAGCGTTCCCCTGCTGATTTTGCCCGAAGCCTAACCCATTTTTGAGATCATCTTAAACCACCACTATCATGAAACGCGATACGCCACTGTCGGAACTGATGACCACCAACCTGGTGACCCTCCGCGCTCGCGATACCCTCGCCACGGCCGAGGACTTGTTTGAGGCCCACGCCTTTCACCACCTCCCCGTGGTGGATGAGCAGGGGCACCTGCTGGGCATCATCAGCAAATCGGACCTCTACCTGCTGTCCGACCGGATGACCCTCTTCCGAGCGGAGGCAAATCCCGATCACAACGATCGGTTTTTCCGCAGCCTCTTTGCCGAAGAAGTCATGGTGCGTCAGGTCGTCCACCTGGCCCCCACGGCTACCCTGGAGGCCGCCGCGGCTCTGTTTCGCCAAAATAAATTTCACGCCCTCCCGATCGTCGATGCCACCGGTCGCCTCCGCGGCTTGGTGACGACCTTTGACCTACTGGAGTTGGCGTACCCCGACTGAGGATATAGTTTTAATTTAGTAGTTATATCAATTGGGAATTTTGTGAGGCTGCCCCGTACACTTACGGGGCAGTTTTTTTTGGTTTAGGAGCTTGCTGAAGTTTCCGGCACCACGATGGACAAGACCGGAATTTGGGCGTGGTTGACGAGGGCTTCGACGTTGCTGCCTACGAGCAATCGCTTGAGGGGATGTTGGTACTGATTGGAGATGCCGATCAACTGGGCGTCGATGCTGGTGGACAGGTTGCGGATGCCGGCATCCACGCTCCAATCGCGGAAAAAGTGCTGGTGGCAGACGAAGCCTTCGGCGGCGGCTTCGAAGTCGTTCATGGCGTCGCGGACCAGCACGCGGGGTTGGCTAAACCAACTGGCGGTATCGATCTGAACCAGGTGGATTTCGGGTTGGAAGGGGCGCAACAGGTCGAGGAGGTAGTGGAAGGCGGGCATTTCGTGGGCGTCAAAATTGGAGGTGAAGATGACCCGCCGTAAGACGTAGTCGCTGATGTCTTCCTTGATGATGAGTACGGAGTGGCGCAGGGTGCGGACCACCTTCTGGGTATTGGAACCGATCAGGTAATCCCGTTTGCCACTGGCCCCGTGGGAGCCCATCACCACAAAGTCGATGCCTTGCTTGGCCACGTAGTTTTCGATCAGGGGTAGGAGGGGCCCCGTGGCCCAGTGGGTCCGCAGCTCGACGCCCCGTTGCTGGGCGCGGCTCTGCCATTCGGCGAGCAGTACTTGGGCATTGTGGATGCGCTGTTCCCGCTCGGGGTTGACCGGGCTCGAAGCCGAGGCGAGGGGGGAGGGCCAGTGGCTGGGCGTCTCGATACGGGTGAGCAAGTGCAGGCGCCCGCGGAAGCGTTCGGCCAGGTCCAGGGCGACCTGGGTAGCATTGTTGGCGCAGGCGGAAAAATCGGTGGGTACGAGGATTTCTTTCATGAGTGGGTGGTCATTTTAAAAATCCCCCGGCTCGGGGGAGACCGTGGCCAGGGGATCGAGAATACTTGAGATAGTTGGATTATGGAGGGTTGGAAAATGTGTGGACGGTCGACTGACGGCCCTTGGCGTTTTGTTGGGTCAGGATCCAGTCGTCGGTCGAAGTGGTTTGGAGCCAGCTGGTGCCGGAGCGGCGTGCTGGCCCTGGTAAAATTCGATTTTGAGGTGGGGAAATTGCAGTTGGAAGCTGTGCTGTAAATCCCGCGGTAAGCTACTGTCGGTGATCATCATTGGGGCTCCATTTTTTTAAATAAATTCACTTTTTAGGTCCTCCATAAGTTGCGTCATTTTTGAGGAGAAATCACTGATGCGAATCAGAGGGAGAAGTGATTTTGGTCAGCGGAAAGCGGGGGAGAAAGTGCTAATTTGGAGTAGTTCAGCAAGCGCAATACACGCGCGGAACGGATTCCTAACTTAATACAGATACAATGACCAGTACGGCAAAAAGCAAGAAGATTTTATTTCCCACCGACTTTTCGGACGCGGCTCAAAACGCCTTTGAATACACCCTGCAATTGGCAGCGGAATGGGGCGCCACCGTCGAGTTGTTGCACGTGGTTTATCCCCAACTGGAAGCCTTGGATTACCCGGTGTTCGTCTCGCGGGCTACCCAAGAATTGGTGGACACCAGTCGGGAGGTCTTACAGTCCTTTATCGCCAAAGGCCAGGCCGCAGTCCAGGGCCGTCTGGCGGGCGAGGTGGACCTACTTACCGACATCGAAGTGGGCCTGCCCGAGCGCTCAATCGTGGAGGTGGCGCGGCGCGACAGCATTGATTTGATCGTGATGGGAAGTCGGGGTGAGAATCGCACCTTGGTGGAAAAGTGGCTGGGCAGTACTTCACTGGGGGTGATTGAAAAAGCCCACTGTCCGGTGATGGTCATTCCCCTGCGGGCGGCTTACGAAAAACTGCGTCGGATTGCCTACGCCACCGATGGCCACGCCGCCGATGCCTTCGAAATCTGGGAAAGCCTCCAACTGTTCAAAGCCGGGCCCCAGGTCTGCATCGACCTGGTCCACGTCAATACCAAGCCCCGAGGAGACGACCAGGCCTGGAAAAGGATGGAACAGGTCGCGGAGTTTCTACGCAGCCAGACCAATGCCCCCCAAGTCGAGCTACACCACCTGGCGGGTCGCAGCATCGCCGAAGCCCTCAACACCTACGTCGGTACCCATCCGGTCGATTGCTTGGTGATGTACCGGGCCTAGCACGATGGAGGGGATCGGCGCTTTCGCCAGAGTCAGACCCGTCGGATGGCCTGGAAGACGCAGGTCCCCCTCCTGATTCAAAAAGAAAACTGAAGCATCATTTGGCCCGTGCCTCCTCCTCCGCAATCCACTTTCTGATTTGTTCGTCAATCGCGGGATCTTTGCTGTTCCCATCCCAGGGCGTTCCCTGCCAGTTGACCAAATCGTCGCTAAATTGCAGGTCGGGCCCACTGCCCGAAAAAGGACCCGCGATCCCCCAGTACACGGAGGTAGGTTCGCTATCCGTCACCCCCTCGGGAAAGTCGAACTGGAGGAGGTACACAGTTTGGTCCTTCCCCAAATAAGGATACTGGCGTTTTCCGATCACCCGGACCCGGGGCGGGTAGCGCGACACGTCCACCGCGTAGTAGTAGAGCATTTGCTCGGCCAGATAGTCGGGGCGGAAGTACCGGTCGGCCACGAGTGATTGTAGCTGATGGTTATTGAGCAACTCCAGCGTCGGGTAAATGTAGATGGAATCGTCGAGCAGGGGAGTTACCCATTCCTTTTGGATCGCAATCCCGTTTTCCGCAAAATATTCGACCATGGCCCAGCGCCCCCACGATCGCAAGTCCGGGTGCTCAAAAATTCGGCGCATCTGTACTTGCCGCTGAGGGGCGGGCTCCAGGCGTCGGTAAAAGTCCAGGATTTCTTCCAAGAGGTAAACCTGTGTCGCCCCCCGATCCGCAATGGCCCGTTCGACCCGTTGGTGGAGATAGTCCAGGTCCTGGCGAAGGTATTGGGAAGAGAGCTCCGCATCCTCCAAAACGGAGGCCCCCATCAGAAATAGGACGGTGGCGTAAACCGGATTTTCCGCTAATTTTTTCAAAGCGGGATAATAGGTTTCAAACAAGGCCAGACTGTCGACGAGGGCTTGTTGGAGGGGGAAATCCAAGTCCTCCTCCCGCCGCAACTCCCCGTCGCGGTACAGCAACTCCAGAAAATATTGCGTACCCTTTTCGCTCTTCAAGCGCAGCAAACTTTGGAGCAAGGCGATCCGCGTTTCGCGATCTTGTTCCGGGCGGTAGTACTCCCGTAAAAATTCGGGCGACCGTTGGTCCGAAGTGTAACGAAACTCTTCGAGTAAAACCAACTCTACGGCTTGGGGTAGATCGGAGCGATCGCTCAGAATCTGGTAAATCCGCGGCAGGTCGTCAGTAGCTGAAAAGTACTGGTTGTCCATCGCCAGGATGGCTTCGGCCCGCTGGTCGGGATCGTCGGAGAGCAATCGCTCCAGTATGAGGCTTGCCTTGGACTCAAAAATCCCGCCGTGTGGAGAAAGTGGGTTTTGGAGTTGAAAATTTCCAAAGTAGGTGGCAATCCGTTCGTCGTTGACCAGCTCGGGGGCCAGGTGGGCGTAGAAGGCGTAGAGGTAGTTGTTGTGCAGGAAGAGGCGAAAACGAAGCTGGAGGTGGCTTTGGTGGGGCTGCACCACAAAATCCAGCACCCGGGGCCCCTGGAGCAGGACGTCGAAGGCCGACCACAAGATTTTCCCCTCCCAGGTCTCTTCCAGATTGCTCGCAATCAGAAGGAGCAGGCTATCGTAGGGCGTTTCTCCATTGAATTGAAAAAGCGGCGAATAGCGGGTCGACTCAAAGGTAAACAGCGTTCCAGTTTGGGGATCGGTAGCTCCGACGACGTGCTCCTTTCCCAGGTCGCTGATGTCTTCTTGGTTCGTAAGCTGATTGATGGTCCGCTCGGTCACGCGGGCCAGGGTGTCCGCGGGCAGGCGAATTTGAATGGAGCCATCGGCCACGTGGAAGGTCTGGTAGTCAATGGGCCGGTAGGGCAAAAATTCGAAGGAGTCAAAAAAGCCATCCTGACCGTCCGCCGTTCGCGAAATGGCCAGTAGCAGGTAAAAGCGTTGTCCGCGGAGGACGGCCATGCCGCGGATGTAGCCTTCGTCCAGTTCGAGGCGAAAATCGAGGGCGGGATAATCGCGGTATTTAAAGACTTGAGTAGTAGTGCGGGCCTTGGGGTAGCGGCGTTTAAATTGGTAGTAGTACTGCCACAGGGTAATCGAATCCGATTCGAGGTAGAGCCCTTTGGGCAGGTCGTTGTAGCGGAAGAGGTAGGTGTCTTCCCCAATGGTCCCCTGCATCATTTTGATGTGGTACTCATTGCCGGTATCGTCGTTGGCGCGTTTTTCGGAAAAGGTAGCGTTGCTGGGAAGCAGGAGTTGGCAGGCAGCCTCGGCACTGCTCCATTCGGTCAGTTGGCTGGTCGATTCCAGCAGCTCGACGGACGCAAAGTACCGCTCCGCAACGGGTGAAAACAACATTTTTTTATTTATCGAACCAAACTGTAACAGCAGCATTTTTCCCTCGCGTTGGATGAGGCGAAAACGCAGGTAGGGCACGCTTTCCCAGGGCTGGAAATAACTCAATTCCAAGGCGGGTTGGCCCCGATAGTCCTCCTCCCGACGTTCGAGCAGTTGGTATTCCTCCGACAAAAAGCGCTGTACGATTTGTTCGCCGTAGCTGGCAAAATCCCACAGTTTATCGGAATCGGGAATAAACTCGAAGAGGACGTAAAAGGTCCCGGTGCCCAGGTCGAGGGTCAGGTAACCTTCCTGCCCAATCCCCATATCCATGGCAATGGGTTTTTGGGGCGTACGGAAGCGGTAGCTGGCCCCTTGATTACGGTATGCTCCCCAGTTCTCCGCGGGCTGGTAGATGTCCGGTAGATTCGCTGGCTTGGCCCCGTAGGTGGCCTTTACCGGCCGCAGCCGAAAGCCCCGGTCGCGCAGCAGTTGGAGAACGCCCTGGGGGCCCGGCAAGTGGGCCACACCGACGACGCTGAACAAGGACTGCTCGCGGATGATGCGCGCGATGCTATTGGCCTGGATGCGGTTGCGACGCGTCAGTTCAATATCCGCCTCAAACTTCACCTTATTGCTTTGGACGTAGCGCTCGACCGCCTCCAGCGATCCCACGCGGTAGATGGATTCCATCTCCTTAAATTCCGCGCTCTGCCGGAAAAGCCGCCCCATGTCCAGGTCCAGATCGTCTTCCTCCAATTGCGCCAAGTTTTCCTCGATGTTTTCCAAGCCCCACAGCTGCTTGCCCCACAATTTAGCGTGCTGCATCAGATAGGCATCGAGCACGGTGGGCATGTCCTCCAGGGCCGCCGCCCGCAGGCTATCCCCCGCCGAATAGGCCGCCGCCGGTTCTTCCTCCACCGTTTCGCTCTGGGGCCCATCATTAGCCACCATTTTTTCCACCATCAGCAACATGGCCGAGTCGAGGTGAATTTCGTTGGCCAGGCCCTCACAAGCGGCTAGGGCGAGCCAGAGGGAATCGGGCAGCTTGAAAATGGAGGATTCTTGGCTGTGCATCGACCCAAAGAGGTAGCTCGGCTGGCTCAGGCCATTGCCGGTGATTTCCCACAAAAGTTCGTAGTCAGCGGTAGTAGATTGGGCCTGGCCCGGTGGGGGAGAGAGCAAAAATAGGGCCGTGCCAAGCCAAAGGATAGAGCGGAGCGTAGTCATCATGCTTTCTCATTGTTGTATGTTCAGTAAGGTCCACAAAGTTACGGAAGGTCGGGGAGAGATGCAATGCGAGGCGCGGGGGGATCGGTCCGGCCCTAGCGCTCGTACTGTTGGGCAAAACGGGCCATCGCCGCGATGAGGGGGGCAACGTGCCGGCCCTTGTCGGTGATGGTATAACCCACCCTCGGCGGCACCTCGCCGTAGTTTTTCCTGCTGACCAGCCCGCTGATCCCCATCGTCTTCAATTCTTGGATGAGCATCTTTTCACTGATGTCCGGGATCAGGGACTTGAGTTGACTCAGACGCAGCTCTTCCCCCGTCAGCAACTGCTGTAGGATGACGAGTTTCCACTTGCCGCCCACCAGCTCCAGGGTGGTTCGGATGGGGCAGCGTGGAGTGATGTAGATTTTTTCTTTTTCCATACCCACCAAAAGGTTAGTACCGCTAAAGTAGTAAGCGGGACCCATTGTGCCTAATTTTGCCGGTACAAATCAATCAAATGTCTACCGAGTATGAGCAAAACCATCGCATTACTGGGCGCCACTGGGCAAACTGGTCGTCTTTTTTTAAAAACCGCCCTGGAGCAGGGCTACCGGGTCCAGGCCCTGGTCCGCAATCCCCAAAAGTTGACCTTTTCCCACGATCAGCTGCGGGTCATCCAGGGAGATGTCCTCCAAGCCCGCGACGTAGCGGAACTCGTAAGGGGTACGCAGGTGGTGGTGAGTTTGTTTGGACACGTCAAGGGCTCTCCCGAGTGGCTCCAAACCACTGGCACCAAAAACATCGTCGCGGCCATGAAAGCCGCCTCGGTACGGAGAATCATTTCCCTTTCCGGTGGGGGGCTTCCCTTCCCGGAAAAGGACCAACCCAAATTGGTCGACAAAGCCATTCGCTTTTTAATGAAGGTGGCCGTACCCAAAGTATTGAACGATGCCATCGAGCATCACCGGGTACTCGCGGAGAGTGGACTGGACTGGACCATCGTACGTGGCCCCCGCTTGGTCAATGCTGCTCCCAAGGGAGCGTACCGCGTGGGTTGGGTGGGCGTCAATACGAGTACGGTAATCACCCGCGGCGACCTGGCCGATTTCCTCCTCACCCAGGTGGAATCCGAGGAATTTCTCGCCCAAATGCCCTTCGTCAGCAACTGAGGCTTGGCCCCCTGGCGGGGATGTCCGCCGTCCTATTTCTTTCCCTTCTTGGGTCGCTTGGCCTTCGTCTTGGGAGCGGGCTTTTTCGGAGGGGCCGGAGTGGCGATTTCGGGTGGATTTTCGTACCAATCTTTGAGTCCCAAACCCAGGATGGCCAGGCTACCCAGTAGGATGAGTAGGGAAAAAATCAGGGTGATCGTTTCTCCACGGTAGTAGGAGCTGGGTTCAAATTTAAACTCGATTTGGTGTTCCCCCGCCGGAATTTTTAGGGCGCGTAGCAAGTAATTGACCCGAATGTGGTCGACCGCCTGTCCGTCGACGTAGGCTTGCCAGCCCTTGTCGGGGCCGTACCAGACTTCGGAGAATACGGCCAGCTCCTCGCTCGTAGCCTTGCTCTGGTAGCTGAGGTGATTGGGGCGGTAGTCGGCGAGTTGGACCGTTCCCGTGCCGCTGGGCTGTAGGCCCTGCAGATAGTCGGCGTACTCCTGGTGTACCACCGCTACTTTGTCCGGTTCGAGTCCCGTGAGGGCATCGATTTCCTCGTTGGGCGTATCGACCATTTTGAGGCTGCTGACGGTCCAGGCGTTGCCGAGTCCGGGAAAGCGCTGGGCCTGTTGCTCTTGGGTGATCACGTACTTGGTATTGAGCATGGCCAGTACCCCCTGGTTGCCTTTCGTCAGGTGGTAGTCGATCATATCCTGAAAGCGCTGGAGCTTGGCGGCGTTGTAGCCACCGATGGTCTTGTGGAAAAAGGAACTGCTGGCGTCGTTGAAGGTATTGATGCTCAGATCGAAAACGCGGAAGTGGGGGTCGGTATCCTTGAGAATTTCGTTGTCGACGGCGCGGGCCTGGTGGCGATTTTCGTAGCGGGAGGGCGTCTCGAATTTGCCTTCGTCGACGTAGCGTTTGGCCACCATCCAGGTATCGCCGATGGCCAGTACCCCCAGCCCGACGAGGAGCAGGCTGGCCTGTAATTTTTGTTGTACAAAAGCCCAGAGTAAGCCACCGGTGGCCAGGATGAGGGCCAACGAACGCAGCGCATCGGAGCGCATCAGGGCTTGTCGATCGGCGGCGAGGGCATCCAGGTTGTAGCCGCGCTGTTCCAGGCGGGCATCGCCGGGGCTGCTGAAATCAAACATCGAGGGGCCCACCAGGGCAAAAAAGAGGCAGATGCCGCCGCTGATGCCCAGGGCGATGTACAAATTGCGCAGGACCTTTTCCTTTTCCAGCTTGCCCTGCATGATTTCCGATACCGTGTATACGCCCAAAATGGGCACGAAGAAGCCCGCTACGACCAGGATGCTATTGGGCGTTCGAAACTTATTGAAAAGCGGAAAGTAATCGAAGAGGGGGCGGTTGAGCAGGGCAAAATGTTTGCCCATCGATGCCAACAGCATCAGCAGTACCACGATGCCCAGCCACCACTTGAGGGGCCCCCGAATGAGGAGTAGCCCGAGGATAAAGAGAAAACAGAAGACGGCCCCAAAGTAATTGGGACCACTCGTAAAGGGCAGCGATCCCCAGTACAGGGGTGCCCGAAAATCATTCCCCACGTTGGCTCCCCGCCGTTTTAGGTCTTGGTAGTGTTGGTTATCGGTGCCCAATTCCTCCTGCGTACTGCCCCCCGCCACTCCGGGATTCATCACCGAAAACAAATCGACGGTGCCGTTGCTCCACTGCATGGCGTATTCCCATTCCAGTCCGTCGGTTTCGCTAGAAGACTGGGGCCCATTGCTACCACTGCTCTCCAGGATGGGGGCACCCCGCATGGAATCTTTTCCGTATTCGTAAGTCGTCCAGAGTTTGGAGGACGAAGAACCCACCCCCAGGAGTGTTCCCAGGGCCAGAAAGCCGAAAGCCTTGCCAAAATGAACCCAATCCGCGCTCTTAAACTGAAAGGCAATTTCCGTCAATACGTAGACGCCCAGGCCCAGAAAAAAGTAATAGGTCATCTGGACGTGGTTGGCATAGAGGCTCAGGCCTAGCCCTAGGGCAAACAGCAGGCTACCCCGCAGGTAGTCTTTGCGAAAGACCATCAGCATTCCGATCACCATCAGCGAAAAGGTGGCGATGACCCGCAATTTGGTCATGTGGCCGGCCTCGAAGAGTGTCATATTGCCCGCCGAGAGGCCAAAGGCCAGTCCTCCAATGATGCTGAGCCAGGGGCTAGCCCCGAGGTAGAGCATCAGGAAGTAGAACAAAAAAGCCATCGAAAAGAAGTAGCCGATGGGGCGGGCGGTAAACAATTGAGTCGCCTTTTCGACGTAGTTCAGCACGTTACTCGGTTGCGAACTGTCGATCTGGTAGGTGGGCATCCCGCCAAACATCGAGTTGGTCCACAAGCTGCGATCGCCGGTTGATTGGCGGTAGTCGTTGATCTCGCGGGCCATGGATTCGTACGATACGATGTCTCCCGCCGGGATGATGCGTCCCTGCAACTGGGGCAAGAAGTAGAGTACCACGGCCAGCAGGATGATAAAAAAGGCCGCCAAATGCGGCATCAGGCGTTGGGCAAGGGTTGGGTTAGCCATAAGTGATCGACAACTTTTGGTGTTTGGTCTGCAAATTTAATCTTTTATACAAGAGTTTGCGAAACCCATTCCAATTGTTTTGTCCCCTGACTACACCACCCAATTGCTCTTAAACAGCTTGATGGCAATGGCCAGGAGGATGATTCCAAAAACTTTGCGGAGTACCGAGGCTCCCCCCTTGCCCAATTTGCCTTGGATCCAGCCCGAGGAGCGCAGTACGACGTAGACGATCAGTAGGTTGACCGCGATGCCAATCCCGATGTTGAGCTCCTGGTATTCGGCCTTGAGCGACAGGATGGTGGTGAGCGTACCGGCTCCGGCGATCAGGGGAAAGGCCAGCGGCACGATGGAGCTGGACTGGGAAGCGTTTTCCTCCTCCTTGAACAGGGTAATCCCCAGGATCATCTCCAGACCGATCACGAAGATGACGAAGGCCCCGGCCAGGGCGAAGGAAGCCACGTCGATCCCGATGAGGTGGAGGATGGATTCACCCGCAAATAAGAAGAGCACCATCAGCAAACCCGCCGCCAGTGTGGCTTTGCCCGATTCGATGATTTTTCCCTGCTCCTTGAGGGTCAAAATGACGGGAATATTTCCCAAAATATCGATTACCGAAAACAAAATAAGGGTGACCGAAATGATTTCTTTGACGTTCATGTTATCCAGATTTTACGATCAAAGTGGGGGAAACGAATGAAGGGCCAAAAAGGTGCCCTCAGAATGAAAAAAAATTGGTTAATTTTGAAGATTAATCCATTCCACACATGCGCGGCGATATCCCTTCCAAGAAAAAAGTCCCCTTTCCCATCCCCAACCAACTCTGGGGCTACCTGCGGCAGTACGATCGCCAGACCCAACTCCCCCTCCAGTACCAGGATCTGGTCCGCTATTCGACCAGCCTCCCCCTCATCGATCAAAACGGTGTGGATACCCTCTGGGAAACCGTCTACTACACCGAATCCGAACGCGAAGAACTCCACCGCTCGCTGACCCAAATTTACGCCCTGCTCAAAACCGATGGGGACCTCACCGTTCTCGCACACCTCAGCGTCGCCCGGGTCGATTTTTGTACCTTCGGCAATACCCAGCCCTTCCGCGTCCGGATCATCAACCGCCTCAACGACAACTACGACCACTTCTACGTCAAACGCACCGATGCCTCGCGCGTTTTTGGGCTCGAACTGGAGGAAATCCTTTCCCCCAACCACGTCTCCTACCTCGTCGACGGCAGTACCCTGATCGAAGAACACATCGCCGGCATTCCGGGGGACGACTTTATGCGGCGCAATCTGGAAGATAATACCTTCAACCTCATCCGTATCGCCAAGGAGTTCGTCAAATTCAACGAACGCTGTTTCGTTCGCCTGCTCGGCGACATGCGTTCCTACAACTACGTCATCGACATCACCCCCGATATCGAAGGCTCCCAATTTCGCATGCGCGCCATCGATTTCGACCAGCAATCCTACGAGGGGCGCAAAAGTTTTTACCTCCCGCAGTATTTTAAGGACAACAACCCCATCATCTTTCTGGGTATTGAGCACATGAATGACCAGACGGTGCGGCAGTACCAGATGGAGGAACGTAGCCTGATTGCGATGCGGGCCAAAAGCTCGCGGGCCCGCCTCCGTCTGGTGCTCGACTTGATGAGCAGCACCCCCCTGTCCGCTCCCGAAAAAGTAATTCGCCTCCGTCAGGAGCTGGCGCAGCACCACAAAAACGACGACTTCCTAAGCTGCGAAAATATGGGCTCCATCGTTCGTACCAATATCCAGCTCGTCCTGCAAAAAGACTTCCGTCAAAGCATCAACACCCTTTGATTTCCAGAAGCCATCTCAAAATGTTTTTGCCGGCGAGGGAGTGGTCATTTACGTTCCAACGAGGCGCCAAAACGGAGCATAGCTGTAGCTACGCGACGCTTTTGGCAACGAAGTAGGGGCGAAAATGACCCTGCCGCAGCCCAAATCGACGCAGGAGATTCACGCCAGTAAAGTATATTTTTGAGATGACTTCTAAAACCTTCTGGGCCCCTTCCCGTTTCCCATGGGTACTTTGGCCCAACGGCAGGCCGCTATTCAGATCACAACTCAAGCCTCATCAATGAAGCAACGCTACGCTTTGATTGCCCTACTCCTCTGTTTTCTCTGGACCACCAAGGGCTCCGCCCAACCCGGCTCCCGACCGGGAGGCCCTCCCGCACGCTCGGTAAAGGGACAGGTGATCGATGCCGATTCCGGCCGGCCCCTCGAATACGCTACCCTCACCCTCTACGCCCTCCGCGACAGCAGTATGGTCACCGGTGGCATCAGCGACGCTAGTGGTCAGCTCAATATCCAGACGCGGCCGGGGCGCTACTGGGCCCGAATCGAGTTTTTGGGCTACCAGACCCTCGACATCCCGCAAATCGATCTGGGTAAGGGCAAAACGATGGCGGATTTGGGGAAGCTAAGTCTGCTTCCCGATGCCCAGGTACTGGCCGAGGTGGAGGTGCGGGCCGAAAAAAGCGAACTGCAATTTGCCTTGGACAAAAAGGTATTTAACGTCGGTAAGGACCTGGCCAATACCACCAGCTCGGTGGCCGAATTGCTGGACAACGTTCCCTCCGTAGCAGTCGACATCGATGGGGGGGTCACCCTCCGGGGGAGTGGCAACGTCCGCATCCTGATCGATGGCAAGCCCTCGGGACTCATTGGGGTGGGGGATACGGATGGCCTCCGCGCCATTCCCTCCAACCTGATCGAACGGGTGGAAGTGATCACCAACCCCTCGGCGCGTTACGAGGCGACCGGGACCACGGGTATCATCAACATCGTACTGCGCAAGGAGCGCAAGAAGGGGCTCAACGGCTCCTTCGACGCCACGGTGGGGGTACCCGCCCAATTGGGGGCCGCCATCAACCTGAACTACCGTCGGGAGTCGGTCAACCTGTTTTTTAACTACGGCTTGCGGTGGAACAACAATCCCGGTGGTGGCTCGTCGGTACAGGAATTTTTTCGCGGGGATACCACCTTTTTGAGCCAGCAGAATCGCGGGATTGACCGCTCGGGTTTGTCGAATAACTTTCGCTTTGGGGCGGATTATTTCTTGGGGAAAAAGAGTACCCTCACCGCCGCCTTTACCTACCGCCTGGGCAACGAAGACAACCTGTCGGAACTGGAATACCTCGACTTTATCAACAGCTTGGACAATCTCATCCTCCGTACCGATCGCAGCGACGACGAGCTGGAGGACGAGCAAGACGGTATGGGCTCCCTCAATTTTCGGCGTACTTTTGACCGCGAGGGACAGGAGCTGACCGTCGATTTTCAGTACGAGCGCAGTGGGGAGATCGAAAGCTCCGAGCTGACCGAGCGGTACTTCAATCCCGACAACTTGGCCAGTGGGGATCCCAACTTGCAGCAGCGGACCTCGATCGACGAGAGCAATACCGAATGGCTGCTCAAGGCGGATTACGTTCATCCCTTCGGGGGGGAGGGTAAATTTGAGGCGGGTTATCGCGGCTCGCTCCGTCAGATTCGCAACGATTACAAGACCGAGGAGCGAAATGACGAGGGCTGGCAAACCCTCGAACGGTTTACCAACAGCCTGATTTACGACGAAAACATCCAGGCCGTATACCTGAGCCTGGGCAACAAACACGGGAAGTTTTCCTACCAGGCGGGCTTGCGGGCGGAATATACCGATATCCAAACCCGACTCCTCAAAACGGGGGAGACCAACCCCCGCGATTTCCTCAACCTCTTCCCCAGCGCCAACCTCACCTACGACCTACCCGCCCAAAATGCCATACAGTTCAGCTACAGCCGCCGCATTACCCGGCCCCGCTTCTGGTACCTCAATTCTTTTTTGACCTTTAGCGACGCTCGCAACCTTTTTCAGGGCAATCCCGACCTCAATCCCGAGTTTACCCACGCCCTCGAACTGGGCCACCTCAAATACTTTGGCAGTGGCTCCATCAGCTCCAGCATTTACTACCGCTACACCGATGGGAAAATCGATCGAATCCGGGATGTAGAAAGCAACGTCACGGCCTTCATCACGCCGGAGAACCTGTTGTCCGAAAATGCCTTTGGACTGGAATTTACCTACAATTTTACCCTCGCCAAATGGTGGCGGACCAACGGGGATTTCAACTTCTTCCGCTCCATCGTCGATGGCAGTAATTTTTCGGAAAACTTCTCCCACGACGACTATTCCTGGTCTACCCAGGTCACCAACCGCTGGACCATCGGCAAGGGCTTTAGCTCCCAATTGCGTTTTCGTTACATCGGCCCCATCGAAACCACCCAGGGCCTCCGCAAGGCGATTTACAATTTCGACCTGGGGATCAGTCTGGACGTCTTCCGCGGCAAGGGGACCCTCACCCTCAACGCCCGTGACCTGTTCAATACCCGTGTCCGTCGCTACATTACCGAAGGTGACAATTTCCGCGTGGATGGGGATTTCCAGTGGCGCTCGCGACAGATTTCCCTCAACCTCAACTACCGCCTCAATCAAAAAAAGAAACGGGGCCGCCCCCGGGGCAATTACGGCGGTGATGGGGGTGGTTTTTACTAAAAGTGACCTCCATTACTCCACCAAGCCATGGAGAATGGCGAACTTGATGAGGCCCACGACCTTGTTGACTCCCAGCTTTTTCATGATGTTGTTGCGGTGGGAATCCACCGTACGGGCGCTGATGTAAAGCCGTTGCCCAATCTCCCTACTCGAATAGCCCTCGGCAATCGCCCGCAAGACTTCGATCTCCCGCTCGGTGAGCGTACTCAGCTGGGCGCTGGGCGACTCGTTGGTGCTGGCGACGGCGGAGCCATCGTTGGGGCTGTTGAGGGCGATCGTCACGGCGCTGGAGAAATAGCGCTTTCCACCGGCCACGCTTTGTATGGCAAAAATGACTTCCGCCTTGTCCGAGTCCTTCACCAGGTAGCCATCCACCCCGATCTGGAGCAAATGCCGGATGATCGATTGCTCAAAATGTAGGGAGAGCATGATGATTTTAAGCGCTGGGAAATCCCGTCGCAATTCTTGGGCCGCTACCATTCCATTCATCACGGGCATGTCGATATCCATCAGGACCAGCTCGGGCTGGAGGATGCGGACGGCGCGAATGGCTTCCCGGCCGTTTTTGGCCTGCCCGACAATGTCGAAATGAGGGTGGAGAAAGGCTTCGAGGCCGTCGAGAACGACCTGGTGGTCATCGACCAGGAGGACTTTGGTGTTGGTTTTCATACGGTGCTGCTTGTCGTTTATTGTTTTACAATGGGCCGCTTTCCTGCCCATTTGGGGGAGCTGCCGCCCGGAGCGGGATGCGGAGGTTGACGACCGTACCCCGCCCCGGTTCGCTGCTAAAATCGACCCGACCATCCAGGGCCCGGACCCGCGAATTGATGTTGAGCATGCCCTGACTGTGGGGATCCACCTCATCGGGGGCAAACCCCCGTCCGTTATCCTCCACCACGACCACCAACTGATCCTCCCGCCGCAACAACTGCAAGTCGACCTCCGTGGCCTCGGCGTGTTTGAGAATGTTGTTGAGCAGCTCTTGTAAAATCCGGTAGACGTTGATTTCCACCACTTCGGGTAGGCTCCGGTCGAGGCGGTGTTGTTGCCATTCAACCTGGATACCACTGTTGCGAAAACTGGTGGCGAGTAAGTCTTCGAGGGCCGCTACGAGTCCCAGCTCGCTCAGGGCCCGTGGCATCATCCGGTGCGACAGCTCGCGCACCTCCCGGGCGGTACCATCGAGGACTTGGCCCAGGTCCCGCAGTTCCCGACGGGCTTGGGGCCGTTGGGGGTTTAGCCCGTCCTCCAGGTGCTGCCAGGCCATTTTTAAGCCCGTGAGCTGTTGGCCAATCCCGTCGTGGAGGTCCTTGGCGATGCGTTTGCGTTCGCGCTCCTGTACATCGAGCGTATTCTGCAGCAATTCCCTTTGGAAGCGCAGTTGTTTTTCGCGGAGTTGGCTGCGTTGTTGGTGGCGGTAGTTCAAAAAGGCCAGGGCCCCCAGCAGGGCCAGTACCAATAGGGCGGCCAGGGCCAGGGCGAGGCGGGGCCGGTACTGCTGTTGGCGCAGGGCCATTTCCTCCTGTTGCCAGGCAATCTGTCGTTCTTTTTGCTCGGTTTCGTACTGGGTCTCCATCTTGGCCAACTCGGCGATTCGCTCGGCGGACAGGAGGCTATCCTGGAGGGCGTAGCTCTGCCGGAGGTAGTCCAGGGCGCGCTCGGTTTCCCCTAATTTGGCGTAGGACTTGGAGGCGTATTCGAGGTTCCAGCGGCTCAGGTCGAGGTAGGCGAGGCGGCGCGATTGCTGTAGGCTGCGCTCGAAATGTTCGGCGGCTTGGCGGTACTGCCCCCGTTGGAAGTACAGCTCGCCCATATTGGTGATGTTGATGGTCTGACCCACGGTATCGCCCAGCGACTGCCGGATCAGGGTAGAGGCTTCTACCCACTGAATGGCCCGTTCGAAGTCGCCCCGGACGGCAGCGACTTCGCCGAGGTTGTTGTAGACGTAGCCCAGGCCGACGGAATCGCCGATGCGTTGGCGGATGTCCAGGGCCCGGAGGTAGTTGGTCTCCGCTTCTTCCCAGCGTTGGAGTTTGCTCAGTACGATGCCGCGGTTGTCGTAGCTGGTGCTCAGTCCGGTGGAGTCGCCGCCGCGGCGGCAGTATTCGGCCGAGCGATCGAGGTAGTCGAGGGCCCGTTCGCGGTCGTTTTGTTTGCTGACCAGAATGGCCATTTCGTTGTAGCAGCGGCCGAGGCCGGCCCAATCTTCCTGGCTTTCGTAGCGTTGGAGGGCCATTTGGTAGTGTTCGAGGGCGCGGGGCAGGTCGCCGGCGTAGTAGTGGGCGATGCCGAGGGCGACGTTGATGGCGGCTTCGCCACTCCAGAGCTGGCGGTCGCGGAGGAGGGTCCGGGCGGTTTCGAGTAGGGGGATGCGTTCTTCCAGGGGAAGGTTTTGGGCGTATTGCTGGACGCGTTGGGCTTTTTCGTAAGCGCTGCCGCCCGTGAGGAGTTGTTCGAGGACCGCATTGGGGGGCGCTTGGCCAAAGACCGGGAGCAGATACAGCAGTAGCCCCAAAGTACTCAGATACTTGGAAATCGATAACATGGAAAGCTGATTCGTCTGTATTGGTGGCGCCGGGGGCTCAGTCGGCCCGTTGCTCAGTTTTGGGCAAGCCTGGGCTCCGGCGCTACTTTTGTTACGTAAAATTACGTAGAAGTTTTCATTTGTTTTGCGGATTTCGGAGGAGCGTACCCCGAGCTACCTTGCGGTATTCGCTCAAAAAACCAAAGAATAGGGCCCTGCGGTGCCCCAAATGTTTTGGAAGCCCCGAGCTGTACGCTTCTTAGACGGTCCCCGGTGAGTGGAGAAAGCCGGTGGGCCGGGATGATTAATCATCGAGGAGTGGCAGTTTACGGGGCTTTTTCGTGATTTTAACTCAATCAGGGCTTGAAAATTAGTCAGGACTGTTTATTTTAGAGTGTTATTTGAATTTAGTCCAAATAATAATACAATGATCAAGTCCAACCTAAAACCCTTGCTGGGGATTTCCCAGCCTGGTCGTCTAGCCTTTCCACTACCCGTTATTGAGGGGAAAAAGCTCAAAAAGAAATGCTGTAAGAAATACAAAAAGGGCAAGCGTTGCAAACGCTGCCCCGGTGCGGGATAAGGAAGTTTTTTGGAACGGTAGCCGCTACGGCTCCACCATCGTACCGATGCTTTGTAGGATGCGTTCGGCACGGAGATAACCATTTGATACCAGCAGATAATCCTCCCCTCGCTTCAGTACCAGCGAGGGAAAGCCCCGTACGCCCAAGTCCGCTGCGAATTGAAAATCCGCTTTGATTTTGGTCTTCATTTCCTCCGATTCGAAGGCCCGCTGGAAATCCTCCGCGCTGATGCCGTAGGGAGCTACCAGCGGGAAATAGGTTTCCGCCCGGTGAACGTCCTGGTTGTGGAAGTAAAAGGCTTTTTGGACGGCTTTAAAAAACTCAAAGGCCGCCTCGGGCCGCAGCTCGCGGACCACCAGGACGGCGCGGGAAGCGGGCTCGGTATCGTACACAAAACTGTGGTCCTTGAGAATCCCGTGATTGAAAACCTGGCCGCTGCGCTTTTCCACATCGTGCCAGTGGTGCGCCAAAAAATCTTCCAGATCGGCCATCGTTTCCCGGTTGTACGGCCGGAGGCCGCCCATTACCAATTGAAAGTCCAGGCGATCTCCCAGTTGTGCCCTGACCTTGCTGATCTCGGGGGCAAAGCCGTAGCACCAGGAACACATCGGATCGCCGACGTAGATGAGGGTCGCTTTTTCTTGTGCCATAAGTTGGAGGGTAAAAAAGAAGGTTACGATTATGAGTGGAAGTTTTTTCATCATGATTATTGTCCTTAGCTTTGAGCCATGAACTTGGAACAGGCTTACCAGCAATATCTACTCCAGTTGGAAAACATCCCCCACCGGGTAAATGTTTTTTTCGAGGCGCACTCCTGGGGGCGCTTTCGCTTGCTGACCAATGAGGTGGAATTGTTTTCGGACCCCCAGGGTTACCGCCCCTACGCCCAAATTCAGTCCCCACCCTACGACCAGTGGCTCCTCCTGGACCCCACCCGGGAGCACATCCTCCTGCGCCACGGCGACGATGCCGATCCCGTCGCGGTCGCCACCAGCCTTGAGGAATTCTGGACCCCCAGCGATTGGGAAGGAGCCGTCGCCGCCGCCCAGCCCGAATTCTATTTCGATCGCCGCGTGTCCCTGGAGCAACTCCTTCCCCCCGACAGCTTTCTCCACACCCCCTTCCGCGACCCGGAAGCCTTCGAAACGCCCGAAGCCTACGTCCAACTCCTGCAGCTCGTCGCCCAAGTCAGCCAGCAAAGCGTCGCCTTTGACGAAGTCCATCCCGAAATCCGGGGCCACCAGCAAGTCTTTCGCCTTCGCCGTACCGATCGGACCCGGGAAATCATCGTTTCAAGAACCCTCTTTGACCAGGATTTTATCCATCAACTCAACCAACTCATTGGGGAGCTGGCGCTGAGCGACCGTCGTTTGGCCACCAGCATCAGCCCCGATCTGACGATGATCCTCCTGTGGCTACTCCCCGACCAGCGGGCCCGGCTCCAAAGTCGTGGGATGTTGCTTTGATGCCGCGCTAGCTCCGCCCCAATACCAGCAGCCTACTCGCCATACTGGCCTTCACCCGCAAGCGCCGCCGCCCCTTGAGCACCAGGGCCGTATCGGGCGTCAGCCACTGATCCTCGCAGCGGATCCGTCCGCGCAGCACCTGTACAAAGAGCTCGCTGGCTACCGGCCATTCCCCCTGCCAAACCGTCCCCGCTTCCGGCTGTACGACCCACAAATCCGGCAGGCCGGGAGCCGTTTCCAATTGGGCTTCCGTACGTGCCACCGGTACCGACCAGTGCCGTTCGTCCAGCAACAGTTGGGTCCGCTGCTCCCCCAGTTGGATTTGCAGGGAGGAGTAGGTGGCCGGTTCGTCGCCCGCGGCGCGGTTCAGTAGGATGGAGGTGATCTCCAAATCATCGTGGGCATTGGCCCGAAAGCCATTTTGAAAAAAGACGTTGCGCTGTACCTGAAGCAGCCAACGCAGCGGGAAGCTCGCGGCCCCCTCCGTGGCGGACGGGAATTGGAGAATCCCGTGCCGGATTTGGGGAGCGGCCTCCGCCAGCAGGATGCGCTCACCGGAAGTTCCGGGTAGCATCCACTGCGCCAGGCCCAACTGGGGAAGAGCCGTTGCGGCCAATCCTCCCCAGCTCAGTCGTTGCATAAAAATTCGGCGTTTCATTTTAGAAGCCATCTCAAAAATATACTTCGGGCTGCGGCAGGTTCATTTGCGCTCCTACTTCGTTGCCAAAAGCGTCGCGTAGCTACGGCTATGCTCCGTTTTGGCGCCTCGTCGGAACGCAAATGACCGCTCCCTCGCCAGCAAAAACATTTTGAGATGGCTTCTAGTCAAATTTTTCTTCCAGGGTTCCCATCTTCCCCAGTTGGTAATCGCGCATGGCCTGCATGATTTCCGCCTGGCTGTTCATCACGAAGGGACCGTAGGTAGCCAGCGGCTCACCGATGGGCTCCCCGGCCAGTAGGATGGCCCGCGTTTGCTCAGTAGCCCGCAGGCGGATCGTTTCTCCGTCATTGGCCAATTGTGCCAAGTCTTTGGCTTGGAGCGAGGTCTGGTCGTTGAAAACCAGGCCACCGTCGAGCAAGTAGACAAAGCCATTGTAGGACTGGGGGATGGGAATATCGACCGTCCCGTCGGCCTCAAAATTGAGCCGCAGGGCCAGGATATTGGTAAAGGTGTTGATCGGGCCGGACAAAGAGCCAAAGCTACCGGCCACCACGCCCACTTCCACCCGGTCCTGATCGACTAGCGTGCTGGGCGTATCTTCCTTTTGCAGGGGGTGGTAATGGGGATCACTCATCTTGTGGGCGGCGGGCGTATTGACCCAAAACTGGATCAACTCCCAGTTGCCTCCCTTTTCCGCGATTTCTTTGGGTGGCCGTTCGCTGTGGACGATGCCCCGGCCCGCGTGCATCCACTGGGTGCCTCCGGCGTGAACGATGCTGCTAACGTCGGTAGAATCCCGATGGGGAACCGCCCCCTTTAACACAAAGGTAACGGGCGCAAAGCCACGGTGTGGGTGGGGGGGGACCCCCAGGTCCTGCGCTCGGGCCCCTCCGGCTTGGTGGATTTCGAGGTGGTGAACCAACAAGAAAGGATCGATCTGATCAATCCGTTTGTGGGGCAGGGCCTGATCGATGAGGATGCCGCCCATATTGACTTTGAAAGCCGGTAAAACGGCTTGGATAGAACGTGGTGCAATCATTGGATATTCAAAATTAATGTAGGTACATTTAATGTAGTCACAATGTATTGACTCTTTGGCAAAAATGCAAGGGCTCGGCTGGGCTCGGCTGGGCTCGGCCGGAGGGGAGGCAAGGGTTGTGGGGGTTAAGACAGGATAGTCCTAGTGGCAGAGGATGGGAAAGGCGGTTTCGAGGGTAAACCGCAGGTTGAGGGGCAGTTCGACATTGAGGCCGCGGGCGATGAGGAGGACGCCCATTAGGAGGAGGCTGAGGGGGTAAATGCGCTGGAGGTAGGGGCGCCAGCTATGGCCCAGGCGTTTGCCGATTAGGGAGGCGCCGAGCATCATGGGGAGGGTCCCGAGGCCAAAGCAAGCCATGTAGAGCATGGCGTGGAGGATACCCTCCTGGCTGACCGCTCCGGCCAGGGCGAGGTAAACGAGTCCGCAGGGTAGGAAGCCGTTGAGCAAGCCCACGCCGAGAAAGCGCAGGGGGTGATTGGAGCGGAGGAGTTGCCCCAGGTTTTGCTGAATCCAGTTTTGCCAGGGGAGGCCAGTTTGGCTCCGGGTGCTGCTCCGCCAGGACCGTCCGCTTAGTAGCCCGGCCAGGAGTAGGACGATGCCCAGCGTCAGTGCGAGCCCTTTTTGGTAACCTGCGAGTAGGAAACCCAGGCCCAGCATCCCGGGTAGGATACCGATCAGGGCGTAGCTGCCGATGCGGCCCAGTTGGTAGCTGACGATGTAAAAGTAGCTCTGCCAGGGGCGGTGACCCCGGTAGGGCAGCAGCAGGGCGATGGGGCCACACATGCCTACGCAGTGTAGGCTACCCAGGAGGCCGAGGCTAAAGGCGGTCCACAGTCCCATCTTACAAGCTCAGTTCGTTTTCCTGGAAATAGGCCACGCCCCGACTTTCCCAATCGACGCGCACCCGCCAGTAGCCGGATTGGATTCGGGCGGTGGGGATCAGCATCTGCCCCCGGTCGTCGATACGGATGGGGTAACTCAGGTCCTGCCGGTGATCCGAAGGCCGGTAGAGGAGCACTTCCCCCCGCAGCGATTCGGGGGTCTCGAATTGGAGGCGCAGTTGCTGAGACTCGGGGAGTTGGTCGACGCGGAGTTGGTTCTGGTTCAGCTGACCGTTTTGACGCTTCTGGCGGAAGGTTTCGTAGTCCAGGTCGTGTTGGTAGTAATTGTCCTGCACCAGTTCGATGTCGATCTGGGTGGAGCGAACGGCCATGCTGACCATGGCGATGACGAAGGCGGTATAAAACAGGGCGATACCCGTTCCCCAGTGGAATTTCATGTGCGTCGTATTTAGTGAGCCGGTCCCAAAAAGTTGGTTTTGACTCGGTCAATTAATTGCCCCCCGGCGTACACCTCGATGGCCAGTCTGGTCTTTCGGCCGGTCAGTTGGGCGCGGGGGAGGATGATGAAAAAGGCCCCTTCGGAGAGTTCCTGCTTGGGGATGTCGGGAATGTTTCCCACCAGTTCGATCCGACCGTAGTCCGCTTGTAGCCGGAGCTCCAGGTCTTGGATGGTCAGGTTGGTCTTATTGATGAGTTGGTAGTTGTACAAATTGCTCAGGTGTTGTTCGTCCACCTCTTGGTACAACATACCCGGCGTTCGCAAAATCAGGGTTTCGACTTCGCTGCGGGTGCTAAAGAGAAGCACCTGAAAAACGAGCAGCAAGCCCAGAACCACGCTGTAGTCCAGCTCGCGGGGGGTAACTATTTTCTGTTGTCCTTTTTTGATTCCATGCTCCGAGTCTTGCCGAATCAAACCCTCGGCGCGATTGATTTTGCGCCTCACCCCATCGCAAGCGTCCATACACGCCGTACAGTTGACGCATTCCAACTGGGTACCGTTGCGGATGTCGATGCCCGTGGGGCACACCTGTACGCAGAGCCGGCAGTCGACGCAGTCGCCCAGTTTGGGCACCGAGATGACGTCGCTAGCGGTGTACCCGTCGCTGTAAGGAATGGTCGCCCCCGCCAGCGCAGCGGGCCGTGGGGCCCGGCGTTTTTTCTTCATTTTCCCCCGCGGCTCCCCCCGTACCCAATCGTAAATGACCACGATGGAATCCTTGACCAACAGGACATCTTGCAAACGCCCGTAAGGACAAACCGCCAGGCAGACCTGCTCGCGAAAGAAGGCAAAGACCCCGTAAAACAAACCCGAGAAAACGAGCATGGCGACGAAGCCGCCCAGGTGTTGGTGAATCGGTTCGCTGATGATTTTACCCACCTCGTCCACCCCGATGAGGTAGGAGAGAAAGGCATGGACGATGAGGACAGCGATGGCGAAAAAGAGAAAATGCTTGAGTGCTTTTTTTCGCACCTTGGTAGCCGTCCAGGGGCCCCGATTGAGTCGTCGCTGCTGGTTGGCATCCCCTTCGATCCAGTATTCGATCTTGCGAAAGACCATTTCCATAAAGATGGTCTGCGGGCAAACCCAACCACAAAACAAGCGACCAAAGACCACGGTAAACAGCACGACGAAGAGCATCAGGGTGATCATCGCCAGGGCAAACAGGTGGAGGTCCTGGGGGGTAAAGACGATGCCAAAGATGATGAAGCGTCCTTCCAGCACGTTGAACAGCAGGATGGGGTCTCCGTGAACTTTGACGAAGGGTAACCCAAAGAGTAGCAGCAGCAAAAAGTAGCTCAGGTAGCTGCGCCAGCGGTAGAATTTGCCACTCGGTTTTTTGGGGTACAGCCACACCCGGCTGCCACTCCCATCGACGGTGGAGAGGTGATCGCGGTACGTTTCGTGCGGTGGGAGTTGGCTCATGGCTGGGGGCGGCTTACTGTTCTTTGAGTTTCATGCCCAGGACTTTGCTTTCTTCCTCGTGGTCGGGCGTGGTTCGTTCTTCCGCTTGGTAGAGTTCCCCCTGAGGGGCTTTGGGGTTGGGGGGGCTGGTGCCACGCAGGCTGAGGACGTAGCTTGCTACTTTGTGGATGTCGGTGGGGCGCATGTAGCTTTTCCACGCAATCATCCCCCTCTCGGGTACTCCGTATTTGATGGTCTTAAAAACGTCTTGGATTCTGCCCCCGTGGAGCCAGTAGTTGTCGGTGAGGTTGGGGCCTAACGCGCCACCACCTTGGGGGGCGTGACAGGCGGCGCAGTAATCCTGGTAAATCTCCTGCCCTTCGGCCAGGGCGATTTCGTCTTGTAGGAGAGTGACGTTGGTTTCGTCCACCAGGTTGGCTTGGCGGGCGAGGAAGGCGGCTTGGGCCTTTTTGGCGGCCGCTACCTCCTGGGCGTACTGCTCGGAGGAGCTGGTGGCATGATCCGAAAAGTGCCAGATGCCGATGTAGGTGACGGCGATGACGATGGAGAGGTAAAAGCCGTAGAGCCACCAGGGGGGAAGTCGGTTGTCCAACTCCCGGATTCCGTCGTAGTGGTGATCGAGCATGATGTCCTGCTCCTGCGCCACGGGAACGGCCCTGGTGAGGGCCCGGCTGAGCCGCGCCCAGATGGATTCGCGGTGGAGTTCCTGGACGTTGAGGGATGTTTCGATGCCCTGTTCTTGGTAAAGCTTCAACTCCCGTACCTTGATGATGGTATTGAACAGTCGGAACAAAGCGCCGATGGCGAGTACTACCGTGACGACGGTGGCCCCAATCATCCCGCGTTCGGCAAAGTCGACGTAGAAGTTGGGGTCGTAAGCTACGGCCTGAGTGCTGAACAGCTGGGCCAGGCTGACCAGGCCCAAATTTTTGGGGAGAGACCTATTCATGACCAGTGGTTTTTACGGTGGTGGCTACGGGGTCGCGCTCAAGTGGCAATTGCTCCATGTGTTGGACGTAGCTGCGCGAACTGCGCAGGGCCCAGATGAACACTCCTAAAAAGAAGAGGAAGAAAACCAGGAGCGGGACAATAGCCAAATTATGAATGTTTTCTACGGATTGCAACAAGTATTTGTACATGAGGAATTGGTTGTGGGTTTAATTACTGGCGCTGGGCCGATCCATTTTTTTAATATCTGTTCCCAAACGTTGCAAGTAGGCGATGAGGGCAATGATCTCTTTTTGCTCCAGGGCCTCCCCCTTGATGCCATCCTGACGGAGGTTCTTTACAATCTGTGCCGCTTGCTCGCGCAGGTCCTCGTTGGCCCGTTGGGCAAATCCAGCGGGGGAGGGGGTGCCCAGTTGTTGTAAGACCCGAATCTTGGCTTCGGTATCGGAAATATCGAGGTCGTCGGTGATCAGCCAGGGGTAGGGCGGCATGATGGAGCCGGGCGACATGCTTTCGGGGTCGAGCAGGTGATTGTAGTGCCAGGAATCGGGATACTTTCCCCCTTGCCGATGCAAATCGGGGCCGGTCCGTTTGGAGCCCCAGAGGAAGGGCCGATCGTAGATGAATTCCCCCGACTTGGAGAACTCGCCGTAGCGCTCGGTCTCGGAGCGGAAGGGTCGGATCATCTGCGAATGACAACCCATACAGCCTTCGCGGATGTAGAGGTCGCGGCCTTGTAATTCCAGTGGGGTGTAGGGTTGTACGGTAGCGATCTTGGGTACGTTGGATTCTACCCACATCATCGGTACAATTTCGACCAGGCCCCCAATGGCTACCGCCACGACGGCGAGTGTGGTGAGGAGGACCGAACGCCGCTCCAACCAGCGGTGCCAGTATTCGCCGGTGTGGGCCACGTGGACCTGCCGTGGTGGGGCCTCGGCCGTTTCGGTGGCTTGCAGCTGACCCGAGCGTACGGTGCGCAGCAAGTTATAAATCATCACGAACAGCCCCGCAAAGAAGAGGAAACCGCCGAAGGCCCGCGTGGCGTACATCGGAATGATCTGGGTGACGGTTTCGAGGAAGTTGCCGTATTTCAAAAAGCCTTCGGGCGTAAATTGCTTCCACATCAACTGCTGGGTGACGCCCCCCCAATACAGGGGAATGGCGTAAAATAGGATGCCCAGGGTGCCCAACCAAAAGTGGACATTGGCCAGTTTGACGGAATACAGCTGGGTGTTGTAGAGGCGGGGCATCAGCCAGTACAGGACGCCAAAGGTGAGCATGCCGTTCCAACCCAGGGCGCCAACGTGAACGTGGGCGATGGTCCAGTCCGTGTAGTGGGTGATGGCGTTGAACGATTTGATCGACATCATCGGCCCTTCGAAGGTCGACATCCCGTAAGCGGTGACGGCTACGACCATAAACTTGAGGATGGGATCTTGGCGAACGCGGTCCCAAGCGCCCCGCAGGGTAAGTAAGCCGTTGAGCATCCCCCCCCAGGAGGGCGCAATGAGCATGAGGGAAAAGACCATGCCGAGGGATTGCGCCCAATCTGGTAGCGAGGTGTACAGTAAGTGGTGAGGTCCCGCCCAGATGTAGATGAAAATTAGGGCCCAGAAGTGAATTATGGAAAGCCGGTAGGAATAGACGGGCCGGTTGGCGGCGTTGGGCAGGAAATAGTACATCATTCCCAGATACGGGGTAGTGAGGAAGAAGGCTACGGCGTTGTGGCCGTACCACCATTGCACCAGGGCATCCTGAACGCCGGCAAAAACCGGGTAGCTTTTGAAGAGGCTAACGGGAATGACGAGGTTATTGCAGACGTGGAGCAGGGTGACCGTCGCCCAGGTAGCAATGTAAAACCAAATGGCGACGTAGAGGTGGTTTTCGCGGCGGCGGGTGATCGTCCCCATGAGGTTGATCCCAAAAACGATCCAGACCAGGGCGATGGCAATGTCGATGGGCCATTCCAGCTCCGCGTACTCGTGACTGCTGGTGATGCCCAGGGGTAGGGTAATGGCGGCCGCCAGGATGATGGCTTGCCAACCCCAGAAGTGGACATTGCTCAAAAATTTGCTGTACATCGGTGTTTTGAGCAGTCGCTGCAAAGAGTAGTAGACCCCCATAAAAATGCCATTGCCCACGAAGGCAAAGATGACGGCATTGGTGTGCAGGGGGCGCAAACGGCCAAAGGTGGTGTAGGGCAAGCCAAAGTTGAGACTGGGAAAAACCAGCTGCAGGGCGATCAGTAAGCCCACCAGCATCCCGACGACGCCAAATATCACGGTAGCTAGGGCAAATTTTTGGACGATCGCATTATCGTATTGAAATTTTTCGACGGTCGGCATCATTCAAAAGTTTGACGAGGAGTGGAGGAATTGGTGAGCTTGGCGAAGCTTAGCATGGCCGAAAAGGCCAGGATAAAAGCGAGGTAAAAGCAAATCTGTACAAAAATCATTTCGAGTTGGTTTGTTGTGACTCCTCGAAAAGAATGCGTACCGCCGGCGCGTAGTCGTCGTCGTACTGGCCATCGCGAATGGCCCAGAAGAAGGCGACCAAAAAGCCCAGGGCAAGCAATAAACTGAGTATGATAAGGAGTACAATGATGAGCATTGGTGTATTATTTATTCGCAAATTAGAGGATGTGCCGCCGCTCCACAATGACCCCCATCAAAGGGGAGGGTGATTTTAGTCATTCCCGCGGCCCAGCCCCATCCAACGGGCCAGAAGTTCGGTGCCGGCGATGCCAAATAGGACGATGCTGACCGAGCTGAGGGGCATGAGAATGGCCGCGATGACGGGGGAGAGGAGGCCCTGAACGGCAAAGCTCAGTCCGATGACATTGTAGCAAAAGGCGATGCCGTAGGCTGCGTAAACGAGGCGGATACTCCGCCGGGCAAAGTGCATCATCCGGGGCAGTTCCGTCCACCGGG